>NZ_JBLVQN010000005.1:0-179486 GCF_058323225.1 Neobacillus sp. PVCKKU3 | reverse complement strand
GGGGGGCAAAGTCCCCCTTTTCTTAACGCATAAATTCAACTACACCTCATGAACCGTCCAGCCGGACTCGTCAATCCGCGAGTTTTCATTTAATTTTGCCCAAGTTCAAATGCTTCGTGCAGGGCTTCTACTGCTTTGAGCATATTTTTTTCTTCTACTACAGCCGATACTTTGATTTCTGAGGTGCTGACCATCTTTACAGGAATATTGCTGTTCGCAAGAACCTCAAACATTTTCGCAGCCACACCAGGATTAGAAATCATTCCGGAACCAACAATTGATACCTTTGCCAGTTTATTCTCTGCATCAAGCTGGTCATAGGCAAGTGTTTCTTTATTGTTTTCGAGCACATTTAAGGTTGGGATCCAATCATCGGTATGGATGGAAAAGGAGAGATTGGCTGCTCCCTCTTCTGTTGTGCTTTGAATAATAATATCCACGTTAATGTGATTTTTGGCCAATGTCGTAAAAATAGTTGATAAGCTTGTTAATGAATTTCTAAGCCCTAAAACAGTAACCCGTGTAATTCCATCTTCAAACGCGACTCCGCGTACGACTAAATTTTGTTCCATCGTTGCTTCCCCCTCAATTACAGTTCCTTCAACCTTTTCCATGCTAGAGCGGACCTCAAGCCTTACATTATAATTTTTTGCAAACTCGACCGCTCTTGGATGTAGAACTCCCGCACCCAGATTGGCCAGTTCAAGCATTTCATCATACGATACTGATAATAATTTCCGAGCGTTTTTGACATAACGGGGATCCGTTGTAAATACCCCGGTTACATCGGTATAAATATCACATTTATCCGCATTTAGCGCAGCCGCCAACGCAACGGCAGTTGTATCGGAACCCCCGCGTCCGAGCGTAGTGATTTCCCCGTCTTCAGTAACCCCTTGGAATCCGGCCACAATGACGACTTTTCCAGCATCAAGCTGGTTTTGAACAGCATCAGTGTTTATTTTCGAAATCCTTGCATTGCCGTGAACAGGCTCTGTCATAATTCCAGCCTGCCAGCCTGTAAAGGAAACAGCCTCCAGCCCTTTTTGGTTTAAGGCCATTGAAAGCAATGCGATCGTTACTTGCTCACCTGTTGAGAGCAGCATATCCATTTCCCGCTTATTCGGCTGCTCGGATATTTCCTTTGCCATATTAACAAGCTGGTCCGTTGATTTTCCCATCGCCGAAACAACGACCACTACTTGGTTTCCACGTTCCTTTTCCCCCCGCACACATTCTGCAACATTTAGAATTTTTTCAATGTTGCCAACGGAGGTCCCGCCAAATTTCTGTACTATTAAACCCATGTCTTCCCCTTCTCTCAGTCATTCTTGTAAAAAAATAAAAAGCAATGGGAGCATATCCCATTGCTTTGAAAACACAAAATTAACATTTTCGCGTTAGTAGACAATGAAAGATAGCGCTCCAAGACAACGTCTTGACAATCCGGCATTTTTTCAATGACGAACCAGCAAGGAAAATAATGAGTGTTTCCCTACTTCGGCGAACATTCCCTTTCAAAGCCCATCGTTGAAGCTCATCCTTCTCCGGGCCTTTACTCTTGAAGCTCGCACCTCTACCTTCACTTTACTTATAAAAGTGATAGTCTATTAAATTTTTATTCATTATAGCATAGTAATATTAGAGTGACAATTATTGTGACTGAAGTTTTTTTATTAATTCTTCTGCCACATTTTGGGGGATTCCAATCCCTCTAAATTCCTCAAGGGTTGCCTCTTTCATTTTCTTAACGGAGCCAAATTCCTTTAATAACTGCTTCTTGCGTTTTTCGCCAATCCCAGGAATGTCGTCAAGTAAGGATTGGAATGCAGTTTTACCGCGTGTCTGCCGGTGGAAGGTAATCGCAAAGCGGTGAACTTCATCCTGGATTCGCTGGAGTAAATAAAATTCCTGGCTATTCCGGGCGAGCGCTACAATTTCTAATGGATTCCCATACATAAGCTGTGATGTGCGATGCTTCTCATCCTTCACCAGTCCAGCGAGAGGAATGTCCAGCCCCAATTCATTTTCTAGTACATCGCGGACAGCTTCCACATGTCCCTTTCCACCGTCAATGATGATCAAGTCAGGCAGCGGAAGCTCTTCCTTTAGAGCCCTCGAGTATCTTCGTCTCGTTACCTCTCTCATCGATTCATAATCATCCGGGCCTTCAACAGACTTAATTTTATATTTCCGGTATTCCCGCTTGTTTGCTTTGCCATCTGTAAAAACAATCATCGCTGAAACTGGGTCTGTTCCTTGAATGTTAGAGTTATCAAAGGCCTCGATCCGGTGGGGCGTATAAATGCCAAGCATTTCTCCGAGGTTTTCCACTGCTTTGATCGTTCTTTCCTCATCTTTTTCAATAAGAGAGAACTTTTCATTCAAAGCGATTTTCGCATTTTTAATTGCCATTTTGACAAGGTCCTTTTTCTGGCCCCGCTGCGGCTTGATGACTTTTACTTCTAATAACTGCTCAGCCATCTGCAAATCCACATCGTCCTGGATGAGAATTTCCTTCGGTTTAAAATGGTTCGTCTTTTGATAAAATTGGCCGAGGAAGGTAAGGATTTCTTCTTCCGGCTCATTATAGATAGGGAACATCGAAACGTCTCGTTCAATCAGCTTCCCTTGCCGCACAAAAAATACTTGAACACACATCCAGCCTTTGTCGACGGCATAGCCGAATACATCACGGTCAGTAAAATCAGTCATCGTGATTTTTTGTTTTTCCATGATTGTTTCAATATGAATGATTTTGTCACGGAATTCCTTGGCTCTTTCAAAATCAAGCTCTTCCGCGGCAGCCTGCATTTTTTCTGTCAGGTCCTTTTTTATTTCCTTATAACCGCCATTTAAAAAGCGGGTAATTTCATCGGTCATTTGTTTATACTGTTCTTCAGAAACCTCATTTACGCAAGGCGCCAGGCACTGCCCCAAGTGATAATAGAGGCAAACTCGGTCGGGAAGCGTAGAACATTTGCGGAGCGGGTAAATCCGGTCAAGCAGTTTCTTTGTTTCGTTGGCCGCCCCTACGTTGGGATAGGGCCCAAAATACTTACCTTTATCCTTTTTTACTTTTCTTGTAATAATTAGCTTTGGGTGTCTTTCCGCAGTCAGCTTAATAAATGGATAAGTCTTATCATCCCTAAGCATAACATTATATTTCGGGTCATATTTTTTTATTAAATTT
The DNA here is from genome assembly GCF_058323225.1 of Neobacillus sp. PVCKKU3. Classification (NCBI taxonomy): domain Bacteria; kingdom Bacillati; phylum Bacillota; class Bacilli; order Caryophanales; family Bacillaceae; genus Neobacillus; species Neobacillus sp. PVCKKU3. Next base: position 176,293 of record NZ_JBLVQN010000005.1, on the reverse strand, counting down.
AATTCAAGCAGAAGTGCTTCGATATTAGATGAGGTCACGATATACTCAAAGTCTTCAATCTCGTTTACCAAGCGAAGGGTTTTCCCATCATGTGAACCGGTAAAATAAGACCGGACACGGTTCTTTAATACCTTCGCCTTACCAACGTAGATAATTGATCCTTGACGATCCTTCATCAAGTAGCAGCCGGGCTGGTCCGGCAGCAGTGTTAACTTTTGTTTAATGGTTTCATTCATTCCGGCCGCTCCTCTCCACTTAGAGTTTCTCTTCAAATTTTAAATCAATCTGCCAGTAAATTAAAGAGGGAGTCTTTAGAAAAAAAAGAAAACCTTAACCGATGTACCGGTTAAGGTTATTTTAATTGTGGGCTTATAGATGCTTTTGAAGTAAGCCAGCTAAAGCTTCTTTTGGTTGGAAGCCGACAGTTTTATCAACAACTTCACCGTTTTTCAGCACTAGTAAAGTTGGAATGCTCATTACTCCAAAATTTGAAGCTGTCTGCGGATTTTCATCCACATCAAGTTTCGTGATTTTTACTTTATCTCCCATTTCAGAATCAAGCTCTTCTAATACTGGTGCAATCATTTTGCAAGGTCCGCACCATGGTGCCCAGAAATCTACAAGAACAAGACCTGAACCTGTTTCAGCCGCAAAGTTTTGATCTGTTACGTGTGCAATAGCCATTTTCATTGCCTCCCTAATTAATACTTAAATCTAACGAAAGTATAACATCGTTTGAAAAATCACGCTAATAATCTGTTTCGCAGGTAATTTTCCCATTTTGCATTCTAAGTATTCTATGCAAATTCAGCATAAAGGCGAGCGGAACATCCCGCTCGCCCCCATTATTTATTATGAATGAACTTTAAGTTTTTTAAACTCTTCCGTTAAAAGTGGAACAACTTCGAACAAGTCACCAACGATACCGTAGTCTGCCACTTTGAAGATGTTTGCTTCGGGATCTTTGTTAATGGCCACAATAACTTTAGAGTTGGACATACCCGCAAGATGCTGGATAGCGCCGGAAATACCGCAGGCAATGTATAGGTCTGGAGTTACAACCTTACCAGTTTGCCCGATTTGCAGGGAGTAATCGCAGTATTCAGCGTCACACGCACCGCGGGAAGCTCCTATTGCTCCGCCTAATACAGCAGCCAATTCTTTTAAAGGTGCAAAGCCCTCTGCGCTCTTCACGCCGCGTCCGCCGGAAATAACGACTTTTGCTTCGCTCAGGTCTACACCTTCAGTCGCTTTTCTAACTACCTCTTTAACGATGGCGCGAAGGTCTTTGATTTCTACAGAAAGGGAAGAAATTTCGCCGCTTCTTGACTCATCTTTTTCAAGTGGAGCAATGTTATTTGGTCGAACGGTTGCAAAGATTAAACCGTCAGTCACAATTTTCTTTTCGAATGCTTTACCAGAATAGATTGGTCTTGTGAAGACAACGTTTCCGCCAGCCACTTCAACAGCTGTAGCATCAGAAATTAGACCTGATGAAAGCTTAGCTGCAATTCTTGGAGAAAGGTCTTTCCCAAGTGCTGTATGACCGAAAACAAGACCTTCCGGCTTTTCTTGGTCAATGACAGCTAATAGTGCTTGAGAATAGCCATCTGATGTATACTGCTTTAATTTTTCATTTTCAACAACAACGACGCGGTCTGCACCGGATTGAATTAATTCTGCACCAAGGCTTTGTACTGCTTCTCCAAGCAATACTCCTACTACTTCTCCGCCTTCAGCAACAGTTTTAGCTGCAGCAACTGCTTCAAAAGATACATTACGTAAGGATCCGTCGCGAACTTCTCCTAAAACTAATACTTTTTTAGACATTAGTGTTTACCTCCTGCAAATCAATTTTTATGATAAACCGATTAGACTACTTTTGCTTCAGTGTGGAGCAGTTGAACAAGTTCTTTTACTTGGTCGGCTAAATCGCCAGATAAAACCTTGCCTGCTTCTTTCTTAGGCGGCAGGTAAATTTCAATTGTTTTTGTTTTTGCTTCCACATCATCTTCTTCAAGATCAAGATCATCTAATTCCAGCTCATCAAGAGGCTTTTTCTTTGCCTTCATGATACCTGGCAATGATGGATAGCGCGGCTCATTCAAGCCTTGCTGAGCAGTAACTAAAAGCGGAAGGCTTGTTTCGATTACTTCAGAATCCCCTTCAACGTCACGAGTAACGGTCGCCTTTGTTCCGTCAATTTCCAGCTTTGTAATAGTAGTTACATAAGGAATATTTAGAAGTTCAGCCACACGCGGTCCAACCTGGCCAGATCCGCCGTCGATGGCAACATTTCCGCCAAGGATTAAGTCAGCATTTTTATCTTTTAAGTATTCAGCAAGAATTTTGGCAGTTGTAAATTGGTCGCCGTTTTCAACATCATCCTCAGTATTGATGAGAACAGCCTTATCTGCACCCATGGCAAGCGCTGTGCGCAATTGCTTTTCAGCTTCTTCGTTGCCGACAGAAATAACAGTTACTTCGCCGCCGTTTGCATCACGGACCTGAATCGCTTCTTCGATGGCGTATTCATCATAAGGGTTAATGATGAATTCAGCACCATCTTCATTGATTTTGCCGCCGGAAATCGTAATTTTTTCCTCTGTATCAAAGGTTCTTTTCATTAACACAAAAATGTTCATGGTTACCCTCCTAAATATTCAAACATTTGTTTAGTTTGAAAGATTGAGAAAATTTTTTATAAAAAAATATAATAAGCTTCCTAGCGAGCACTCGCTCGGAGGACTAGGAAAGTTTATTCACCTTTAAAATGAGGTTCTCTTTTTTCAATAAAGGCTTGAATGCCTTCTTTGGCATCTTTAGAAACAAATACCTCACCAAATAGTTCTGATTCCCGTTTTACACCTTCATAAAATTCTTTTGTTTTTGAATAGTTTAATAGTTCAATAGCGGCTTTGACAGAGCCAGGACTCTTCTTGGCAATTTTTCCGGCCAGTTTATAGGCTTGTTCCAAGACTTCAGTTTCCGGATAAGCATGGTTAGCCAGCCCATATTGAACCGCTTCCAATCCAGTGATTGGCTCGGATGTTAACATCATCTCCGCTGCTCTTGCGGTTCCAACATATTTTGGCAGACGCTGGGTACCAGCAAAACCTGGAATGATCCCAAGCTGCAGTTCAGGAAGCCCTAGTTTCGCAGTTTCGCTGACAAGACGAATATGGCATGCCATTGCCAGTTCCAGCCCGCCGCCTAGTGCTGCACCGTGGATCGCGGCAATAATAGGTTTTGGAAACTTCTCCATCCGGTCAAACAAATCTTGTCCAAATTTGCCAAGGTTTGAAAAACCTTCTGAAGAACTTACCGTTGTAAATTCTTTAATATCGGCACCTGCTGAGAAAAAGCGGCCTTCGCCATGGATGACAACTGCTCTAATCTCGCGGCTTGGTTCAATTTCATCTAGTGCTGCGGTTAATTCCCGTAAAAGGCCTGATGAAAGCGCATTTGCCGGAGGACGCTGCAACGTAATGGTTGCGATAGAGTCCTCCACTGACCATTTTAAATATTCCATAGTATCCCTCCTTTAATTTGTGATCTAGCAGCCGGCAAACCCGTTGATTAAAAGACGATGGACTTTAGGTGCAAGCGCTGTTAAGTTAAACTTCTCCTCGTTCAACACCCATGAAGTAACGATTTCATCAATGGTGCCAAAGACCATTTGCCGGGCCAGTCGAACATCCAGGGTTTCTGAGAACTCACCAGTTTCTATGCCTTCAATGATAATCTTGTCGATCACCTGCAAGTAGCCTTTAAGAACATTATTGATCCGCATCCGCAATTCCTTATTGGATTGGCGTAATTCCAGCTGTGTGACGATTGCCATATGATGGTCTTCCGATAGAAGCTGAAAATGAGTTTCCACCAACACTAATAATTTCTCTGCCGCCGTCTTTTTTCCTGCAATTTCTTCATCTATTTTTTCAACGAAACTACCCATTTTTTCTTCAAAGAGTGAGATAAGGATGTCTTCTTTGTTTTTAAAATACAAATAAATCGTGCCATCAGCCACTCCTGCTTGCTTAGCAATCTTTGCAACCTGGGCTTGGTGGTAGCCGTTTTCAGCGATGACAATCACTGCGGCATCGATAATTTGCATGTATTTTGGTTTCATTTTTTTCACTTACGTTCCCCCCTTTGAAGAAAAATTTACGAACCAATTAAAATTAAAAAAGAAAAATATGAATGAATCATCATTCATATTTTTATAATAGTTTTTATATAACTTTCTGTCAAGAAAGACAAGCTATTTTCTTCATAATATTTTAAAAATTTATATTTGACAAGTTACGCGTGCTTTTTAGCCTCGTCTTCTAATTTTTGAATTTCCTCTTCGACCAGCATTCTTCGCAGTATTTTTCCTACAGCGGTTTTCGGAAGTTCACTTCTGAATTCGTAAAGCCTTGGCACTTTATAAGCAGTAAGAAATTTTCTGGCATACTTGTTCATTTCCTCAGCAGTAACTGTTACGCCCTCTTTTAAAACAATGTACGCCTTAACCGTTTCACCCCGATAAGGGTCAGGCACACCGGCGACGACTGCTTCGACAACATCGGGATGTTCATATAAAACTTCTTCTATTTCACGCGGATAAATATTAAATCCGCCGGCGATAATCATGTCTTTCTTCCGGTCAACCACATAAAAATAACCGTTTTCATCCATGTATCCCAGATCACCTGTATACAGCCAGCCGTCTTTTATTGTTTGCGCTGTCTCCTCGGGACGATTCCAGTATCCCTTCATTACCTGCGGACCTTTAATGATGAGTTCGCCAATTTCTCCAGCAGGTATCTCTTCTCCTGTTTCAGAAGATACAATTTTGGAATCTGTATCAGGATACGGAACGCCGATACTGCCCTTAACTCTTACTGCCCCCCATAAGAAATTGGAGTGAGTAACTGGTGATGCTTCTGAAAGACCATAGCCCTCGACAAGCTTACCACCTGTAATTGCCTCAAATTTTTCCTGGACTTCATGGGGAAGCGGAGCCGAGCCGCTGATACATGCCTCAATTGATGATAAATCATATCTTTTCAAATCTGGATGTTTTAACAGGCCGATAAAAATCGTTGGTGCTCCCGGAAAAAGTGTTACACGGTGTTTTTGTATCGTTTTCAACGTCTCAAGCGCATCAAATTTAGGCATTAAAATTAATTTAGCAGCCATCTTTACGGACAGAATCATAACCGTGGTTAAGCCAAAGACATGGAAGAAAGGCAATATTCCCAAGATGACTTCTTTTGCTGGCTGGGCTTTAAAGACCCAGGCCTGGTTCATCGTGGTATTGGCATTCACATTTTTATGGGTTAGCATGACACCTTTGGCCACGCCGGTCGTTCCACCGGTATATTGAAGCAAGGCAATATCTTCATCAATATTGAAGTCATATTCCATTAATTTTTTCTTTTTTTGTTTTAAAACCTCTGTCAGCAAATGGGTGCTGCCCTCATGTTTTACATTTACAACAATTCTGTATTGTTTTTTCTGGATGTAAGGGTAAACTAAGTTTTTAGGAAATGGGAGGAAATCTTTGATAGCGGTAACAATGATGTGTTTTAAATCAGTGTGCGGCATTACTTTTGCGACGCGCGGGTAAAGGATATCCATTGTGACAATGACCTTTACGCCAGAATCATTCATTTGGTGTTCAAGCTCTCGTTCTGTGTATAATGGATTGGTTTCCACGACTACCCCGCCGGCGATCAGAATTCCGAAGAAGCAGATAACATTTTGCGGGCTATTCGGAAGCATAATTGCAACCCGGTCACCCTTTTGAACTCCAAGATCCGCTTGCAGATAGCCGGCAAAGCTTTGGGCATCTTCATAGAGCTGTTTAAAGGTAAGCTCCTTCCCCATAAAGTGGAGTGCCACTTTATCCGGAAACTTCTTGGCTGTTACTTCCAAGTATTTGTGTACTGGTTCTGTGGAGTATTCCAGTGTGGCAGGTACTTCTTTAGGATAATTTTTCAACCACGGTTTTAACTCCGACATAATATGCCCCCTTATGTTTATTAAATTGTGAAAATTCCAACATCTAAACCTATTATAGAACAAATTTTTACAATAAACAATTTCCATTTCCATATCTTGAAATAATTACTACCTTTTGTCTATCAACTAAATAAGCAATAGTTTATCTAGTCTATTCACGTTTCAAATTCATGATTTTTTTCGTAATCATTATGTTTATAAAATAAAAAATCACCGTGCAATAATTTCACACGGTGATTTTCCTTAATTTAAAATAAGAGATAGATAACGCCCAGCACCACGAATAGTCCGCATAATCCTATTAGTACTTTTGCTAATGTTTCCACAAACTCTCTCCCCTTATGATATTCCTGCCCCGATGACATAGGATAGCCCAATGGAAATAATCATCGAAATCAAGCCTACAGCCCGATTATCATTTTGAATTTCTTCATCAATTTTAAACTTTGGAGTTAAAAATTCAAAGATAAAGTAACCGGCCAGCAGCAGTACAAAGCCGTATATGCCCCAGCCAATCATGGAAAGCAATGAACTGTGGTCTTCAATGGTATGTCTAAAAATATTGGCAACGCCAAAAATTTTTCCTCCGGTTGCCATTGCCACAGCCAAATTTCCCTTCTTTATTTCATCCCAATTTTTGTATTTCGTAACCATTTCGAAAACGGCTAAAAATACAATCATACATAAAATGACAACACTGTAATAGGCCGCTATTTGAATATATTCGTTTTCCCAGAACTGGTCCATTGCCTACTCTCCCCTGAATCTATTTTGCTAATCGGAATTTTTTCAAATTCCGATTAGCATAAATTCAACTACTCCTCTGCCTTCATCCTAACGGACTAGTCAATCGGCGAGTTTTCATTTAAATTCAACGACGGTGACACCTGAACCGCCTTCACCGGCTTCTCCAAAGCGGATTTTCTTGACGGAGCGATGGTTCCGCAAATACTCCTGAACTCCTTGTCTCAATGCACCTGTTCCTTTTCCATGGATAATGGAAACACGCGGATAATTGGCCAGCAGGGCATCATCAATATATTTTTCCACTTTTAAGAGAGCATCCTCATAACGTTCTCCCCTTAGGTCCAATTCAAGCTTCACATTGGAATCCCGCCCCCTAACAATCGCCAGCGGCTTCATTTCCGTTTGTTTTGTTTGAGAAGCACCGATATATTCTAAATCCTTTTCTCTAACCTTCATTTTTAAGATGCCTATCTGCACCTGCCATTCGTTATCCGAGACTTTATCCACCAGAATTCCGTTTTGGTTAAACGTAAGTACCTTTACCTCATCCCCTGGTGTTAAAGTATACTTTTTCGTTTTCTTATTGATAAGCTTATCCGATTTCTTGATTTCCGGTGCCGCGCCTTCTAGGCGCCTTTTTGCTTCAATTAATTCGTGTTCTTTGATATCAGCATGCTTTTCGGTCCGCATCTTGCGAAGGTCGCGAATTACTTGCTCCGCTTCTCTTTTCGCCTCTTCGACGATTACCTCCGCCTTTTCTGCGGCTTTCTCAAGCATCGAGTCCTTCTTCTCATAAAACTCGATCATTTGCTGTTGCAAGTCTTTGTGCAGCTTTTCAGCCTGCTTTAAATAATCAAGAGCCTCATCACGGTCGTTTTCAGCCTGACGTCTGCTTTCTTCAAGAGAGGCAATCATCTTGTCAATTTGATTTGTATCCTCGCTTACATGCGATCGTGCTGCCCCAATGACCCGCTCATTCAGGCCCAGCCGTTTCGAGATTTCAAAAGCATTGCTCCGGCCTGGGACGCCTAAGAGCAGCTTATAGGTTGGACTTAATGTTTCTACATCAAACTCAACACTTGCATTTAACACACCTTCACGGTTATAGCCGTATGCTTTTAATTCCGGGTAGTGGGTTGTAGCAACTACCCTTGCTCCTCGATTATGAACTTCGTCTAGAATGGAAATGGCCAATGCAGCCCCCTCCTGTGGGTCCGTACCAGCCCCCAGTTCATCAAACAGAACGAGGCTGTTGAAATCAACCCTTTCTAAAATGCCAACAATGTTCACCATATGAGAGGAAAATGTACTCAAGCTCTGTTCAATCGATTGCTCATCACCAATATCGGCGTAGACTGCCCCGAACACTGCCAGCTCAGAACCATCCAGAGCTGGTACCTGCAGGCCCGCCTGTGCCATCAAGGTGCATAGGCCGAGTGTTTTTAAGGTAACCGTTTTCCCCCCGGTGTTTGGACCGGTAATGACAATGGTCGTATAGTCCTTGCCGAGCATAATATCGTTCGCGATCACTTCCTCGATAGGAATTAAGGGGTGTCTTGCCTTATATAAGGAGATTCTACCCTCATTGTTCATCGCTGGCATTGACGCTTTTATCTTTCGCCCATAGCGGACCTTTGCAAAAACAAAATCCAAATTGGCCAAAATCTTAACAATGACCTGAAGTTCACTCTCGTATTCTGCTGCCTTGGCGGAAAGCTCTATTAAAATCCGCTCAATCTCCAGATGCTCTTTCACTCGGATATCCTGGAGCTGGTTATTCAGCTGCACAATCACTTGGGGTTCGATAAATAGCGTCTGACCTGATGAACTTTGATCATGAATAATCCCGCCATAATGCCCGCGGTATTCCTGCTTTACAGGTATGACAAAACGGTCATTACGAATCGTTATAATCGCATCGGAAAGCATTTTTTGGGCACTAGAAGAGCGAATCATGCTTTCCAGCTTTTCACGTACCCGCGCTTCGCTGGTACGAAGCTGATGTCTTAACGAACGAAGCAGTTCGCTTGCGCCATCAAGGACTTCACCGCTTTCGTCAATGGCCATTTTGATGGCCTGCTCGAGATCCGTTAGTGGAATAATTTGATCCACCTGATCAAGTAGTATTGGAATTTCCGTCCGTTCCTCAGCAATTTCCTCCAAGAAACGCTTCATTTGGCGGCTTGTATGAATTGTGCTGGCAATCTGCACAAGCTCATGCGGGCTCAAAACACCACCAATTACAGAGCGTTTTATATGCGGGCGGATATCGTGAATGCCTGAGAGCGGTACATTGCCTTTTATACGTAAAACAGTTGCCGCCTCATCTGTTTCGGCTTGCAGCTTAACGACCTCATCATAGTCTGTTGAGGGCACCAAATTTTTTATTTTTTCTCTTCCAAGGGAGGAGGAAGCGTGCTCTAACAGCTGCTCCCTGACCTTGGTAAACTCTAAAACCTTTAAAACTCTATCTTGCATGAGGGCGAGCCTCCTTTTTTATCTATTATGCAGAAAATTAAGCAAGTCCTTTTTATCTAAGGCATTAATTACAGTTGATTTTTTAATCCAGCCTTTTTTAGCCGCGGACACACCGATTTCCATATGCTTTAATGTATCCAATTGATGGGCGTCGGTGTTAATTAATATTTTTACGCCAGCCTCCTGGGCTTTCCGTAAATGCTCTGCGGCAAGGTCTAGGCGATTTGGATTTGCGTTCAACTCTAATGCTGTGTTCGTTTCTTTTGCCAATTGGATCAGTAAGTCCATATCGACTTCATAGCCCTCCCTGCGGCCAATTTTGCGGCCGGTCGGATGGGCGATTAAATCGACATGGGCATTTTGCAGCGCGTTCTTTAGGCGCTCCATAATTTTTTCCTTTGGCTGTGAAAAAGCTGAATGGATGGAGGCAATTACAAAATCCATTTCCTCTAGCAGGTCATCCTCGTAATCCAGACTGCCGTCCGGTAAAATGTCCATTTCCACACCAGATAAAATCAAAAAGTCATCATATTTTTCATTTAGCTTCTTAATTTCTTCTTTTTGCTGCAGCAGTCTTTCCCGGGTTAATCCGTTTGCCACCTTCAAATACTGAGAATGGTCGGTAATGGCCATGTATTGATAGCCCCTGGCCCGGCAGGCCTCCACCATTTGTTCAATAGTATGGGCCCCATCACTCCAGGTCGAATGCATGTGCAGGTCGCCTTTGATGTCTTCAAGTTCGATTAATTCCTCATCAGCTTTGAATGTATCTACTTCTCGGCCATCCTCTCTCACTTCAGGAGGGATAAATGGAAGGTCGAAATGCTTGAAAAATTCCTCTTCGGAAGAGAAGGTGAGGATTTCCCCTGTTTCCACGTTTTCAACGCCGTATTCACTTATTTTTTCGCCGCGTTCCTTAGCTAATTGTCTCATCCGAACGTTATGGTCCTTTGAACCGGTAAAATGGTGCAGCGTTGTAATAAATTCCTCCGGCTTCACCAAGCGGAAATCAACGGATATATCATAATCAAATTCCAAGGTAACTGATACCTTTGTATCCCCCGCGCCAATCACTTCTTTAATATTCGGCAATTTTAACAGCTGTTCACGGATAGTTTCTGGCTGATCAGTAGCAATGATAAAATCCAGATCCTTAATAGTTTCCCGCATCCTCCGCAGGCTTCCGGCCCTTGAGAACCGGTCAATATTGGTGAATTTCCCCAGGTTCACTTCAATCCACTCCGCAATCGGAAGCATGTAAGCGAGGGGCAGCCGCTCTGGTCTTGTCCCTACGTTCGAGATTGCACTTAAGATTTTTTCCTCCGTCTTCTTTCCAAAACCCGCCAGCCCCTGTACTCGGCCGGCTTCACATGCTTCTTTTAAGCTTGATACATCGATAATTCCTAATTCCTGATAAAGCTTGGAGATTTTTTTACCACCAAGACCTGGGATTTGCAGAAGCGGAATCAAACCTGGCGGAACCTGTTCCTTTAGCTCCTTTAAAACGGTGGAGGAACCATCCTTTATGTATTCTTCGATAACAGCAGCCGTCCCTTTGCCGATACCGGATAGTGCTGTAAAGTCATCTATTTCTAATAAACTTCGTTCGTCCGTCTCCAAAGCATTTGCAGCCTTGCGGAAGGCCGAAATTTTAAATGGGTTCTCACCCTTTAATTCCATATAAATCGCGATTGTTTCCAATAAACGAATGACTTCTTTTTTATTCACTTCCATAAACTCCACCTGCCTTTAATTAACACATTTTCATTTTAACCTTTTTTCCAACAATAGAAAAACTTCTCTGCATTAGAGAAGTTCACGCAGCTTTATATTCGATCCACCAGTCCTTAATCTGCTGAGAAAGAACAGGGGTGTAATTCACAATCGCCTTTGCCATGAAGGAGCCGTCTAGCATATTTTGGAAAATCTCAATTGGTAATAAGGCGCCAATATATAATACAATAAAGATAATTAAATAGACTTCCAAAAATCCTAAAATTCCACCGGCCCATACGTTCAACAGTCTTAGTACCGGTAAATGGGCGATAAAATCAAACATGGACCCGATAATTTGCATAATCACCTTTACAGCAAAAAAGATAATAACAAAAGCAATCGCCCGATAAAAGGCGGTCTCCATGTTTGCGGCATCAGTGATAATTTTTAATGCCGTATCCTCGCCAAGGTTTGGGTAAGGAATCCAAAGGGTCAGTTTTGGTGCAAGATCGTCGTAGTAAATATAGGCGGCGATGTAGGCAATTATGAACCCTGTTAAATGTACAAGCTGCAGGATAAAGCCTCTTTTCAGGCCGACAAAAAAACCAATAATTAAAAATAAAATAATGACTAAATCTAACATTGTTTTTATTCCTTTTCTTTTTGAAGTTCTATCGTCAGTCGTTCCATCTCTTCTTTTATTTTGATATAATCATTGACTGCGTTAACTGCTGTTAAAACTGCAAGTTTATTTACCTCGAGTCCTGGATTCTTAGAACTAATTTCGCGCATTTTAGCGTTGACCAACGATGCTACATAGCGAATATGACTCGGACTTTCCGTGCCTAAGATCACGTATTGTTGCCCGTAAATTTCTACGGTAATTCTATTTTTCTGAGTATTCGACAATGTTAATGCCCCTTTCAGGAATCCTACAGTATATCATAACATGAAAAGATTAAAGTCGAAAAGTTGTAATAATGAATATATTCAATAGAAATGTGGTGCTTTTAATGGCAAATGTTGTTTTGGTATGTAATATGAATACAATTTTAAAGATGAAAGACTTTTACAGCAAGCATTTAACGGATAAGGTTCCGCCCGGAAGCGTGTTTGCCGCGAAAACTCCCGGTTGTGCCATTACCGCTTATAAATCGGGAAAGGTTTTGTTTCAGGGGAATGATTATGAGAAGGAAGCGGGAAGATGGGGCGGGGCCGCTTCAGGAGCCGGACCAGCCAAGAAGGCAGCCGGCAATGGAAAAATGACGTCTTCCTCTTCCAAGGCAGGGGCGGGGCTTCCGGCCGGATTTAGTGAATGGTCTGTCATTGGTTCGGATGAAGTAGGCACGGGGGACTTCTTTGGCCCGATTACGGTTGTCGCTGCCTATGTCAGGAAAAAGGATATTCCTTTGTTAAAAGAATTGGGCGTCAGAGATTCAAAGGATTTAAACGATGACAAAATAATTGAAATCGCAAAGGTGATCAAGGATATTGTTCCCTTTAGCCTCATGACATTAAAAAATGAAAAGTATAATCAGGTTCAGGCGGCAGGAATGACTCAAGGGAAAATGAAGGCTTTACTTCATAATCAAGCGATATTAAAAGTATTAGAGAAGATTGGTCCGGAAAAGCCTGATGCAATTTTGATTGACCAATTTGTGCAGGCGGCTACTTATTTTCAGCACCTAAAGGGACAAAAAGCTATCGCTAGGGAAAATGTTTATTTCAGCACGAAGGCCGAGGGCATCCATTTGGCGGTTGCTGCAGCCAGTATTCTGGCTCGTTATGCATTTATCCAATATATCGATAAACTTAGCGAGGCGGCCGGTTTCCGAGTACCGAAGGGGGCCGGTGCCCAGGTCGATGAAGCCGCAGCCAAGTTGATTTTGAAAAAAGGGCAAGATGCGCTGCCATCGTTTGTAAAGATGCATTTTGCTAATACTGAAAAAGCAGTGGCCTTAGTTAATAAGAAGAGAAAATGATAATTAAGGGAGGGATTCACTTGAAGAGATTAGGTGAAGAAGAAATTGCTGCTGAGCTTAATAGTTTAACCGGCTGGAAACTGGACGGAAAGTTCATTGTAAAAAAGTACCGCTTTCAGGAATTTTTAAAAGGGATTGCATTCGTTAATGACATCGCCCAATTATCGGAAGAAAAAAATCACCATCCATTCATAACGATTGACTATAAAATGGTCACTTTAAAAATAACCTCCTGGCATGCTGGAGGTTTAACCGACCTAGATATCTCCCTTGCAAAACAATATGACACCCTCTACGGGAAACACAAATAAACGCAAAAAGAGTATCCACGCCAATGGATACTCTTTTTTAATACTTATCCCCTTAAAACCGCACCTGCTTGCTCTTTTAATGCCTCAAGCACGCGCGCGTGAACCTTTGTTACCTCTTCATCTGTCAAAGTACGTTCCGGATCCACATATTTCAATGAGAACGCAATCGACTTCTTACCTTCCTCCATCTTATCGCCCTCATATAAATCAAAGACATAAGCTTCTTTCAAAAGAGGTGAACCAGCTTTAACGATAATATCCTTCAACGTGCCTGACACCGTTTCTCGGTTTACCACAAGAGCAATGTCTCTTGTGATGGATGGGTAGCGCGGAATAGACTGATATTGCAGTGCTTCCGTTTCTACACCAAGAACTGCTTTTAATGATAATTCAAATACATAGGTATCCTTTAAATCGAAGTCTTTTTGGACGCTTGGATGTAGCTGGCCGGCAAAACCAATTTTCGAGCTGTCTAACCGGATTTCAGCGGTGCGCCCTGGGTGCATGCCTTCTACTTGTGCTTGAACATATGAGACACGCTCTGTCAGACCTAGCTTTGCGAATAATCCTTCCAAAATACCTTTTAAAACGAAGAAATCAACAGGTTTCTTTTCGCCCTGCCAAGAATGATTGTTCCAAAGACCGGTAATCGCTCCAGCTAAATGCTCTTTTTCTTCAGGAAGTACTTCCACACCGTTGGCTAAAAAGACATTTCCGGTTTCGTATACTGCTAGGCTGTCATTTTGACGAGCACTGTTGTATTTCAATACTTCCAGCAGCTGTGGCAGGATGCTTAGGCGAAGTATACTGCGGTCTTCGCTCATTGGCATCGCTAGGCGAATGAAATCCCGCTTTTCCATAGCAAACTGAGATACTTTTTCTTCACTTGTTAAAGAATAAGTTACGGCCTGGTACAGACCGGCTCCTTCTAAATAAGCACGGACGACACGGCGTTTCTTTTGGTATTCAGATAGCTTTCCTGGTGTTGTGGAACCAATCGGCAAGGTTTTCGGGATGTTGTCATAGCCGAATAGGCGGGCAACCTCTTCGAGTAAATCCTCTTCGATTTTGATATCGCCGCGGCGTGTTGGTGCCGTTACAGTAACCGTGTCCCCTTCAACAGAAACCCCAAATTGAAGGCGGTCGAAGATGGCTTCCACATCCTTCATTTCAAGACCGGTTCCCAGTACGCGGTTGATTTTTTCAAGAGTAACTGAAACCACTGCCGGCTCAACAGTTAATGTATCAACCTCTGCAGCGCCTTCTAACACTTCACCGCCAGCGTACTTAGCCATTAAGTAGGCTGCACGTTCACCAGCAACACGTACACGGTTCGGGTCTACCCCTTTTTCAAACCGGGCGCTAGCTTCACTGCGCAGGCCGTGATCTTTAGAAGCTTTTCTTACTGTTGCTCCGTTAAAATAAGCTGCTTCCAATAACACAGTAGTCGTATCAGAAGTGACCTCAGAATTGGCACCGCCCATTACACCAGCAAGCGCAACAGGTTCTGTTCCGTTCGTGATCACTAAATGGTCAGCCGTTAATGTGCGCTCTACATCATCAAGCGTCACAAATTTCTCGCCATCGTTCGCACGGCGGACAAGGATTTCTTTTGAACCCAAACGGTCGTAGTCAAACGCATGAAGCGGCTGGCCATATTCGAGAAGAATGTAGTTTGTGATATCAACCACGTTATTGTGCGGACGGATTCCCGCTGACATTAAGCGGGTTTGCATCCAAAGTGGCGACGGCCCGATTTTCACATTTTTAATCATTTTCGCAACGTATAGCGGATTATCCTCAGTCGCCTCGACAACAACCTTTACATAATCCGTTGCCTTTTCACTAAGCGGCTCTAGGCTTGTTTCCGGAAGCGTAACCTCTCTGCCAAGAATCGCTGCCACTTCATAAGCAACACCTAACATGCTTAAGCAATCAGCACGGTTTGGCGTTAACCCAAGTTCAAGAACTTCGTCGTCGCGATTCAACAAGGCAAGTGCATCTGTCCCGACCTCTGCATCTGCTGGAAAAACAAAGATTCCTTCTGCGTATTCTTTAGGAACAATTTTTCCTTCCATGCCAAGCTCTTGTAAAGAACAAATCATACCGTTTGATTCTTCGCCGCGAAGCTTTGCTTTCTTAATTTTAAAATTGCCTGGAAGAACGGCACCAACTTTTGCAACGGCTACCTTCTGACCCTGGGCGACATTCGGCGCACCGCAGATAATCTGAACCGGCTCACCCTCGCCAATATCAACCTGACACTTGCTTAATTTATCGGCATTTGGATGCTGCACACGTTCTACTACATGACCAACCACAACACCCTTAATGCCTTCATTTAGGATTTCAACGCCTTCTACTTCAATCCCGCTTTTAGTAATTTTTTCAGCTAATTCATTTGCCGATACTCCAGTTAAGTCTACGTAATCCTGGAGCCATTTATATGAAACGAACATAATGTCAACCTCCTATTCTTCTACCGAAAATTGCTTTAAGAAACGAACATCATTTGTATAGAAATGACGGATATCATCAACACCGTATTTCAGCATCGCAATCCGCTCAGGTCCCATTCCAAAAGCAAATCCAGTGTATTTCTTTGAATCATAGCCAGCCATCTCAAGTACGTTTGGATGAACCATTCCTGCGCCAAGGATTTCAATCCAGCCTGTCTGCTTACAAACATTACAGCCGTGGCCGCCGCATACTTTACAGGATATATCCATCTCAACGGAAGGTTCTGTGAATGGGAAAAAGCTTGGGCGAAGACGGATTTCACGGTCTTGGCCGAACATCTTTTTCGCAAATACATCCAATGTTCCCTTAAGGTCACTCATGCGGATATTTTCGCCTACCACTAAGCCCTCAATCTGCATGAACTGATGTGAGTGCGTCGCATCATCATTATCGCGGCGGTATACTTTACCAGGGCAGATGATTTTGATCGGACCTTTACCGTTGTTCTTTTCCATCGTCCGGGCCTGAACCGGTGATGTATGGGTGCGAAGCAAGATTTCTTCTGTAATGTAGAAGGAATCCTGCATGTCGCGGGCTGGGTGGCCTTTCGGCAGGTTCAACGCTTCGAAGTTATAATAATCCTGCTCTACCTCAGGTCCTTCTGCTATTTCATAGCCCATTCCGATAAACAAGTCTTCGATTTCCTCGATGATTTTTGTTAATGGATGATGGTTCCCAACCTTAACAGGACGCCCTGGAAGGGTAACGTCAATGCTTTCAGAAGCCAATTTTTCTAAGACAGCTGCTTCTTCCAGCTGATTTTGCTTAGCTTCGATTTTAGCAGCGATAGCTTCACGTACTTCATTAGCGAGAGCTCCAATCACCGGACGCTCTTCCGCCGATAATTTACCCATGCCACGCAATACCTCGGTAATCGGACCTTTTTTTCCTAAATATGCAACACGGATGTCATTCAAGTCTTTTAAGCTTGAAGACTGTTCCACTTTCTGAATTGCTTCAGCTTGCAATTCTTTTAAACGCTCTTGCATTGTGTTTCCTCCTTTATTTATTATGTAAAAAATAAAAAACCCCGCCCCCAAAAAAGGGACGAGGTATTAGATCGCGGTACCACCCTTGTAAACACTTATGTATACACATATTGTGTTCGCTTCATTCGGATAACGGCATGTGCCGATGCATCTTTACATCTCCAATGGAAATGGTCCCGATGCCGACTCGGGAGGTGAACTTCTCCTGCCCTGTCCATAAAAGTGCTTTCAGTCGCGGCACTTTCTCCCTAAAAATGGTCATTTGACAAGATACTCTTCTCCGTCATTGTCTTTTAAATATCAACATTGTTCATTATTATATACTAATTTTTTGAGTGTTTCAAATTTATTTTTTCAAGTAATATAAAAGAATTCCTGCCGCAACCGCGACATTCAGCGATTCGCTTTTGCCGTAAATCGGAATATAAAGGTTGGCGGTTGTTTGGGACAGAAGTTCTTTATCCATGCCGCTCCCTTCGTTGCCGACAATCAGGGCGAAAGCTTCACCGGTTGAAATTTCAGTATATGCAGAGGCTCCCTCAAGTGCTGTTCCATAGACAGGTATATTCTTTTCTTTCAGTTTTGTCGTCCATTCTTGAAGGTCGCCTCTTATGATTGGAAGGTGAAAGTGACTTCCTTGAGCGGAACGAAGAACCTTTCCGTTAAAGACATCGACGCTGCCTTTGCCTACAATTACCGCATCAATTCCCGCCGCATCGGCTGTCCGAATCATCGTGCCGAGATTTCCCGGATCTTGAACAGCATCGATCAGGAGGTACGTTTTTGCATTTTTCAAGTCTGTTTTTTGATTGGTTTGCCGGCAGACAGCATAAATCCCCTGGGGCGTCTCCGTTTCCGATAAGGAATCGGCGATTTCCTCCGTCACCATGTAAATAGGTGTCTGACCAGCATCGAGGCGAGGCGGCACACCTATTTTTTCAGAAATAATGATTTCTAAAATCTGTTCATCCTGTTTGAGTGCTTCTTCCACTAAATGAAAGCCTTCCACTAAAAATGTATCTGAGCGGTCCCGCTCTTTTTTCGTTAAAAGCTTTTTCCATTGCTTAACCTGCGGATTTTGTTGCGATTGTATATATTTCAATTTTGTTTCCCCTTTAAAAAATTACTCTGATTTTAACATTATAGCCCAATTAAAATACATATTAAAACCAAAATTAGAAATGATAATAAATGAAAACTAGCTGATTGGCGAGTCCGTTAGGACGAAGACAGAAGCGTAGTTGAATTTATGCGTTAGGGAATTATAAATTTGGGGAATTTATAATTCCCTATTAGCTAAAGAATTTAACCATAAAGAAGGAGTGGCCCATTATGAATTTCAATTTGCGAAATGCTGTAATTCACAATGTTTCCAATAATACGCAAGACCAATTAGAGGATACCATTGTCGATGCGATTCAAAGCGGGGAAGAGAAAATGCTGCCAGGTTTAGGCGTGTTATTTGAAGTTATTTGGCAGAATGCAACTGAACAAGAGAAGAAAGAGATGCTTAGCACGCTTGAAAGCGGGTTAAAGCATTAAAAATTGGTTTAGAAGCCGCTGGCCCGATGGGTTGGCGGCTGTTTTATGCTCGCTATTGGCGAATTTCAGGTTTCTATTGGCGAATCTTCGCATTCTATTGGCGAATTTCCCCATCCTATTGGCGAATTGGCAAAACACTAAGAATCCCCGGCACAAACACAGCAGCCGGGGACCCCAAAACCTTATTCAAACGTAATCTTATCAACAGCCTCGCGATCCAAACGCTTTATGACCTCTACAATCAGCTTAACAGCATTTTCATAGTCATCACGATGAAGCATTGCAGCATGTGAATGAATATAACGAGTCGCAATCGTAATTGCCAGTGCAGGTACACCATTATGCGTTAAATGGATGGAGCCCGCATCTGTTCCACCGCCTGGGATGGATTCAAACTGGTAAGGGATGTTGAGTTCATCCGCAGTATCCGTTACAAAATCACGCAGTCCCTTGTGCGCTACCATCGACGCATCATAGACAACCACTTGCGGCCCTTTGCCCATTTTGCTCATCGCTTCTTTTTCGCTAATTCCAGGTGTATCGCCGGCAATACCTACATCAACAGCAAAGCCGATATCAGGCTGGATTTTATAAGTAGCTGTCTTGGCACCGCGTAAGCCAACCTCTTCTTGAACATTTCCGACGCCGTAAACAACATTCGGATGATCAACACCTTGCAATTGCTTTAAAACATCAATCGCAATCGCACAGCCGATGCGGTTATCCCAAGCTTTCGCAAGAAGCATCTTTTCATTGTTCATTACGGTGAATTCAAAATATGGCACGACCATATCTCCAGGACGCACGCCCCACTCAGATGCTTCCTCCCGGCTTGATGCACCGATATCAATAAACATATCTTTGATTTCAATTGGCTTCTTGCGGGCTTCCGCTGATAAAACATGCGGCGGCTTAGAGCCGATAATCCCTGTTACATTGCCCTTTCTTGTTACAATGGTCACTCGCTGGGCAAGCATCACCTGGCCCCACCAGCCACCGACCGTTTGAAAGCGCAGGAAGCCTTTGTCATCAATCGCCGTCACCATAAAGCCAACTTCGTCCAAGTGGCCGGCTACCATGATTTTAGGGCCGCCCTCCTTGCCGACTTTCTTTGCAATTAAACTGCCTAATCCGTCAGTCGAGATTTCATCTGCATATGGTGCTATGTATTTTTTCATGACTTCGCGGACTTCACGCTCATTGCCTGGAATTCCGTTGGCATCGGTTAAATCCTTCAGCATGGTCAATGTTTCATCCATTTTTGCCATTATTTAGCCCCCTTTTATATGTACGATCATTTTCATTATAACGAAACTATTTGACAATTAACAAATTAATAGTTGTTTTGCTGTCTTTGATAATTTACTTCGTTTTTTGAAAAATATGCCTGTTCCATTTCTTCATAAGATATCCCCAACAGGACTGCAAGCTGCAAATATGCTTCGAATAATCGCAGGTAATCCTTAAAGCTTTTTGTTTTTTGAAAAATGGTGACCCCTTCATAAACACGTAAGAACTGTTCTGTCACGTTGCACTCAGGCTGTGTTGCCTTTAATTCCATTTCCTTTTGATCAAATCCGCACTCAATCCCCAGCGATAAAATAAAATGAACCCCATCAACGAACTCCTCAAGAATCACATTTTTTGGGGATGAAGGCTTAACGCTCCAAAATTTAAAGCAGCGGGTTTCGTTAGCGAGCTCACCAAGCTCAACTAATAAAGCAAGAATTTTTCGGCTGAATAAATCCTCGTCCTGAAGCTGATGCTTTTCCTCAATATGCGAATCTAATGCCTTTTGCATTTGAAACAACTTCACAAGGTTCATTATTAGAACACTCCCTTTATAAAAAGTATTACATCGATGATTGCCAGAATCGGAAAGCCAATCTTGAACTGCAGATGCTTTGTTTTATGCCGGAAAAAGTACATCCCAACCGTAGCGCCAACAGCACCGCCAAATAACGCTGCAAGCCATAACGTTCTTTCCCGAATCCGGTATTGATGTTTCTTCGCTCTGTTTTTATCAACGCCCATTAAGCTAAACGCAACTATGTTTATAGCCATAATAGCTGCCCATAATCCTACCATAAACAATCTCCTCTACAGAAAAGGCCATCCTCATCATAGAGAATGGCCATATGTTTAATTATTTATTTAGTTGAGCTTTAGCAGCGTTTGCTAATTCAGCAAATGCGTTTGCATCGCTGATTGCTAATTCAGCAAGCATTTTGCGGTTTACTTCGATACCAGCAAGCTTTAAGCCATGCATTAAACGGCTGTAAGAAAGACCGTTGATGCGAGCTGCTGCGTTGATACGAGTAATCCAAAGTTTGCGGAAGTCGCGCTTCTTTTGGCGACGGTCGCGGAATGCATACATTAAAGATTTCATAACCTGTTGGTTAGCAACTTTATATAATGTATGTTTTGAACCAAAATAACCTTTAGCTAATTTAAGAACTTTTTTACGACGTTTGCGAGTAACTGTACCGCCTTTTACACGTGGCATGTAATTTCCCTCCTAGATTAAATCAATGCTTATATCGATTACTTTACGTTTGTTAATAATTGACGAATGCGTTTGAAATCACCTTTAGATACAAGTGAAGACTTGCGAAGCTTACGCTTAGCTTTTGTAGATTTGTTTGCGAATAAGTGGCTTGTATAAGCGTGGTCACGCTTTAATTGACCAGATCCAGTTTTCTTGAAACGCTTAGCAGCGCCGCGGTGAGTTTTCATTTTTGGCATTGGGATGTCCTCCTTATTACTTTTCGATTTTAGGTGCTAAAACCAAGAACATGCTACGGCCATCCATTTTTGGATGAGACTCAATCGTAGCTACTTCCTTACACTCTGTTGCAAAACGGTCTAATACTTTCTGACCGATTTCTTTATGGGTAATTGCCCGGCCCTTGAAACGGATGGAGGCCTTTACCTTGTCGCCTTTTTCCAAGAACTTAATAGCATTGCGAAGCTTTGTATTAAAGTCGTGCTCATCAATTGTTGGACTTAAACGAACTTCTTTTGTCGTGATAATCTTTTGGTTCTTTCGAGCTTCTTTTTCTTTCTTTTGATTCTCGAATTTAAATTTGCCGTAGTCCATAATCCGGGCTACCGGAGGCTTAGCGTTTGGTGCTACAAGCACTAAATCTAAATTCACTCGTCCGGCAATCTCCAGCGCTTCAATTTTGGATTTAATTCCTAACTGCTCGCCATTTTGATCAATCAAGCGAACTTCACGAGCGCGAATCCCATCATTTACTAACATGTCTTTGCTAATAATTAGCCACCTCCAAGGTTTAATCAAGAATACAACGTTTGGAAAAACATACTCCCCACCAAGATTTTTTTATGTTTGGCAGTCCATGAGAAGTACAAATAAAAAAGTGTGGATGTACACACCCACACTTTACGAACAAAGTTAAAATAACTAAAAGTCCTCGTAAAACCTGCCAACTGCCAAACTGCGTCAATCAGGTGAGAAGCGGGTGCTTCTTCTTTCCCTAGAAACAAGTATTCAATTTATACCTTAGATACTATATCACAAGCAAAGAACTTTTGTCAAATGAACTCCTTTTGTGACAACGAAATTTATTTTAGCAGGAAAGCGGAAATTATTCAACATATTTTTATTAAAGGTAAAAGTTAACAAAATATTCATCCCTAGGAGAATCATTTTTTATTAAAATAAATTTTGAGAAAGGATGTGGCTAAATGGCGTATAAACCGCGAACCGAGTCTGAAGAATTACTCATTTTAGGAGTGTTAAATGCCCGGATGACTTTATCAGATGATGACAAGAAGCATTATCTACGACTAAAAAAGGGATATGAAGGAGAAATAATGTTCGATAAGCTGACGGAGCAGCTCAGATGCGAAAGCATTATTTTAAACGATTTATTGTTTACGGTAAACAATCAAACTTTTCAAATTGACTCATTGATTATTGTGCCTAGACAGATTTATTTGTATGAAGTAAAAAATTATGAAGATAATTATTTTTACGAGTTAGGACCAGAATCCGAACCAGAATCAGATAGATTATTTAAGCTGCCCAAGACTGAATATACTAACCCGCTTTACCAGTTAATTCGGAGTGAATCTCTGCTCCGCCAATTGCTCCAAAGCCTAGGAGTAAATCTGCCGATTGAAGCCAAAGTAATTTTCATCAATCCCAAGTTCACACTATACCAAGCTCCCCTCACTAAGCCCTTTATTTTTCCAACACAGGTATCCAGTTATTTAGAAAAATTGGACAAGTCGCCATTAAAGCTAAATGACTCTCACAAGAGGCTTGCTGATAAACTCGTTTCTCTCCATATTAAGAAATCGCCTTATACACAATTGCCTCCTTATCGGTATGATCAACTAAGAAAAGGACATACCTGTAAAATCTGCAACTCGTTTTCGATTTCTGTTGAAGGGAAAAATTGTATTTGCTTGGATTGCGGACATGAAGAGTTGGTGACAGACGCTGTTTTGCAATGTGTGAGGGAAATTAAGCTGCTTTTTCCTTGGATGAAAATAACGACTAATGTTGTTTATGAATGGTGCGGGGTGGTTGAATCTAAAAAGAGAGTTAGAAGAATTTTGAATAAGCACTTTAAAGCAATTGGGATTAGTTCAAATACTTTTTACGAGTAAGTCCGGGACGATTTTGTCCGAAGGTTACTCGGGTTCGGACACTTCTATCTCATTTTCAACCGATTTTGTCCAAAGGTTACTCGGGTTCGGACACTTCCATCTCTTTTTCAACCGGTTTTGTCCCAAGGTTACTCAGGTTCGGACACTTCCATCACCTTTTCAACCGGTTTTGTCCCAAGGTTACTCAGGTTCGGACACTTCTATCTCATTTTCAACCGATTTTGTCCAAAGGTTACTCGGGTTCGGACACTTCCATCTCTTTTTCAACCGGTTTTGTCCGAAGGTTACTCAGGTTCGGACACTTCCATCACCTTTTCAACCGGTTTTGTCCGAAGGTTACTCGGGTTCGGACACTTCTATCTCATTTTCAACCGGTTTTGTCCCAAGGTTACTCAGGTTCGGACACTTCCGCCCCTATTTCAAGCAGTTTTGTCCTTAAAAAACAAAAAGAGGGAGATTGCTCTCCCTCTCAATATTATTTCTCCACTTCCGCCTTCAACCCAGCTAAGAACTCCTCAAACGCCTTAGTCTCCGACTTCTGCTCGCCATACTTACGAACGTTAACGGCGTTTTCCTCGACTTCCTTATCACCGACAACCAGCATATAAGGAATTTTTTGCATTTGCGCTTCACGGATCTTATAGCCGATTTTTTCATCACGGCCATCCAATTCAACGCGGAAGCCTGCAGCCTTAAGCTGTTCCTGTACCTTGCGGGCATAATCAAAATGTGCTTCTGGCGAAACAGGAATCACTTGAACCTGTACAGGCGCCAGCCAAGTTGGGAATGCGCCCTTGTATTCTTCAATCAAGTAAGCAACAAATCGTTCCATAGTAGAAACTACGCCACGGTGGATAACAACTGGACGGTGTTGCTTGCCGTCTTCACCTACATAAGTTAAATCAAAACGTTCAGGCAGCAAGAAATCCAATTGCACAGTCGACAAAGTTTCGTCCTTGCCTAAAGCAGTTCTGACTTGAACATCCAATTTAGGACCGTAGAACGCCGCTTCTCCCTCTGCTTCGAAATAATCAAGGCCAAGGTCATCCATCGCTTCTTTTAACATGCTTTGTGCTTTTTCCCACATCACATCGTCATCGAAGTACTTTTCCTTATCTTGAGGATCACGATACGATAATCGGAATGAATATTCCTTAATATCGAAATCTTTATAGACCTCTAGAATCAGACGAACAACGCGCTGGAATTCTTCCTTAATTTGATCCGGACGAACAAAGATATGCGCATCATTCAAAGTCATTCCACGAACGCGCTGCAGGCCGGATAAGGCGCCAGACATTTCGTAGCGGTGCATTGTGCCTAGCTCAGCAATCCTGATTGGTAGCTCGCGGTAGCTGTGCATCGCATTTTTGTACACCATCATATGGTGTGGGCAGTTCATCGGACGGAGCACTAATTGCTCATTGTCCATTTCCATTACCGGGAACATATCTTCATGGTAATGATCCCAGTGGCCGGAAGTTTTATATAACTCCACGTTTGCCATAATCGGTGTATAAACATGGTCATAGCCTAGGCTGACCTCTTTGTCCACGATATAGCGCTCAACGATACGACGGATTGTTGCACCCTTTGGCAGCCAAAGCGGCAACCCTTGCCCTACCTTTTGAGAATTAGTAAATAAGTTAAGCTCCTTACCAAGCTTGCGATGGTCACGCTCTTTTGCTTCTTCAAGCAAACGAAGATGTTCAGCCAACTCTTCCTTTTTGAAAAAGGCAGTGCCGTATACGCGCTGAAGCATTTTGTTATTGCTGTCGCCGCGCCAGTAGGCACCCGCAATGCTTAACAGCTTAAATTCTTTAATTTTTCCAGTTGATGGAACATGGATACCGCGGCATAGGTCAAAGAAATCCCCCTGCTCATAGATCGTTACTTGTTCCTCATCAGGAATGGCTTCAATCAACTCAAGCTTATACTCATCGTCAATTTCTTTAAAAAGCTGAACCGCTTCGGAACGGCTGACTTCCTTGCGAACAACTTCAATGTTCTCGCTAACGATTTTCGCCATTTCCTTTTCGATTTTAGGAAGATCTTCAGGTGTTAAAGATTCCTCTAAATCCATATCGTAATAAAATCCGCCTTCAATAACAGGGCCGACACCAAGCTTGGCTCCCGGGTACAAACGCTTAACAGCCTGTGCCATTAAGTGGGCAGTACTGTGGCGCAATACCTCAAGGGCATCCTTAGATTCTGGTGTCACGATTTCTATTGAACAGTCTTCTTGAATTGGACGGCGAAGATCATACATTTGACCGTTTAGTTTGCCGGCAATAGCCTTTTTCTTCAGACCAGGGCTGATGGATGCCGCAATATCTTCTGTTGTCGTTCCTTTTGGGAACTCCTTTACTGCCCCATCAGGAAATGCAATTTTTACAACATCTGACATCATCAATTCCTCCTTATAAAATAAAAATAAAAAACCCGTCCCTAGGAATAGGGACGAGTTTTGATTAACACGTGGTTCCACCCAATTTTTCATTTTCAGAATCTCCAACAGGGCATACTGAAAATGACTTTAGGTCAGGGTAACGGCTGATTGCCGTCAACAATTACTGGCTTCATGAAAAATGAAGTGTTCACTGGTGAAGTTTAAAGGTGGTAAGTATTTCTATCGTGTTAGGAGGCTTCCAGCCATGTCCTCCCTCTCTAAAAACCGTAAAAAAATACTGTTATCCTTATCATTACATTTACTATGATATAAGCTATGTACGTTATTATAATGATTTAGTTTTAAAAAATCAACTTCATAAGACAAATTATTTCAACAATTTGTATCTTTTATCCATGGTTTTCGGAAGAAGCTGCTTTTCCTACCCAATTTTTCACTTCCCGGAGCGCCTCGAATTGCCTGACCTTCACTCTTTCCTCAAAAATATTCTTAATCGTTCTGACAAGCGGGGCCTCCGGATCATTTGTATAAAGAAATATAGATGTTGGCGCTAGTGATAATAGCGGGGCAATCGAGGCCGAATCGACGTATACTGGATGATTCACCAACAGTTTTCTGTCAATTAAACGAATCAATTCGCTTCGTTTCATTTCTTCAAAATGTTCATTGTAAAAGGTGATTTCATCATCAAATAATAGATGCAGCACTTCAATTTTCGGTTCCCGATTTGCCAAAAAATCTCTCAGCATATTCACAAACATTTGGTATTCCTGCTCCATTTTATATTCATCAATCGAAAGCTCCACATAGCTTTCAAGAAGCTGGAGATACGAGCGCAATCTAAATTTCGCAAAGGAATCAAACGAGAACGAAATATTTTCCTGAAAAACATGATGAATGGCTTCCTTAATATTAGGCTCCTCATTATTTTCCTGTAAAAAAGAAGACAGTTCAAAGCGATGTCCTTCTAAAATGGAATAAAGAATCTCCAAAATTTGCTGCCGTTCCTCCAGGTCTTCGTAAAAAAATTGTTGCTCCAAAATATCCATAAACCAGTCATCGCGTTTGATACATGTAATAAACTCATAAAAAGCGTCTTTAACCTTGGCAAATAAATGGTCAGAACAAGAGCCATCCATTATTTTCACTATATGTCGATCTTCAAAAAGAAGAATATTTTCATAATCAAGAAGATTATTTAATACTTTTTGCAAATGATTATAAAAACGGATTGCATCCATCTTATTTTGGAAGATGATTTCTGCCAACCAAATCCCCCCTAAAAACCGAATCTCTGTTTTAATATATATGGGGGACTTGGCCAAAATAGAAGTTTTAAAAGTGTAAAAAAGGACTCCGGCGAATACCGGAATCCCTTGTAACATTAATTTCTGCGGTTGGAACCGCCCACCATTACGGGTTCGCTCAAGGAACGAATTCGCTCCATTATGCGGCGGGCCTTCATTTTTTCCTCTTCGCCGCGTTGGCTGTAGGTTAAATGGTGCTCGAGCCCTTGAAAATCAAAATTAGAAGTAAAAAAAGTCGGCAGACTCTCAAGCATGCGAAATTGCAGGATTGGTCCAAGAACTTCATCGCGGGTCCAGCTGGACATCGCTTCAGCACCAATATCATCAAGCATTAAAATCGGCTCTTTTTTTAACGCATCAATTTTTTCGTTTAAAGTTGAATCGGCGATGGAGCTTTTCATCTCCCGCAGCAACTCCGGAACATAGACAACCATCGAAGAAATCTGCTTTTTGGCAAGTTTATTGGCAATGGCACCTAATAAATAGGATTTTCCAACGCCAAACTTCCCGTAGAAATAAAGTCCCTTCACCGGCTTGCCCTGCTCATATTTCAGTAAAAAAGCGGCAGCTTTCTGAACGGCATCGATCCGTTCCTCATCATGTTCAAGTTCCTCGAACGAAGCATTCAGGATATCCTTTGGCACATGTAAACTTTTAATGAGTTTCTCATTTTTCCGCTTCTCATCTTCCATAATTTTTCGCGGACAGCGGTCGTACCGCAAATCGATGGAACTCCTCGTTAAAATTAATTCAGGATGATACCCCTTCATCATGTTGGTACATGCCTCAAGACTTTCACACTTGTGACAGTACCTGCTTTGCTGCGTATATTCATAAAGCTTCATCAGGCTCTTCTCAATAATCTCCTCCGTGAGGTCCTGCTGATGCTTCCTTAAAAAATCCCTGACATCAGGATTGGCCAATGTGTCCTCACGCATTTGCGCAAATCGTTTTTGAAAATTCTCATGTGAGGCTAACCGTTTTAGAGTTTTGTTGATCTTTTCCATAATTCACCTCCAGCATCTAGTCATCAAATGCCTTAAGCATTTCTTCTATTTCACGTTTTTTTGCTTCTAAATCTTTGGTCGTTTCCTTGTGAGGCTCAGCCTTTTTGGATGGATCTTCGTCAAACCATTCTGGAAGAAACTCCGTCCGGATTGGCTTTTGCTTTGATGTTTTTCCGGTAGCCTGTTTATTTTTGGCCGTTTTTTGGGATTCCTTCTTGGCTTGCTCCATCGCTTCTTTGACCGTCTTTATTTGCAGCCTTGCCCAGTTGCTGGCAATTGTCCCGGTGTACCCCTTTGTCAGCTTCATATCGGTCTTTAGCATCACAAAATGCATCAGCACATTTAAAACACCCGGAAGAAGCTTTTGATTGAACATGATCTCCTCAATCAGCTCAATTTCCGATTTTGATGGTTCTGCCCCTCCCGACAGGTCTTTTAAAAACTGCAAAGGGGACGTTGTTTCCAAATAATGAATGAGCTTCTCTTCCTTTGTTTTTGGCTCTTCCGTTTGAACCCGATGGGCAGCCGGCTGGGTACGTTCGATGAGTGTCGGCAGCTGGTCATAGTTCACAAATTGATACCAATCACGCGCAGCTTTTCGCAACTCTTCCAAATCAATTTCATTTGCTTCATTAACAGCACTGAGAATAATATTTTTCATTTGAATAGCATCGATGTTATAAAGAAATGCGAGTTTACTAATAACCTCTTTTACCTTATGGTTTAAAGCTTTGTTCGGGACAAGCGATTCATTTAAACCGGCGATAAGCAGATCAAAATCAAACGTACCGATATCAATTTGCACACCACTTGAATCGTGACGCCCTATAAAGTGCTGGTCTGTATCGGCAGCAAGATCCTCAGAGTTATCCTGCATATATTGGATAGTACCGGGTGTTGCTGACATAAATACTTCCTGAAACGCCTTAGTGGTTTCCTGATATCCTGTACCTTTCGGGATTTGCTGTTCCGAGAAAAAGCGTTTTAAACGGGAAAAGTGACTTTTTCCAATTTTACGATAAAGATAAATGTTAAGCATACCATCCAAAAAAAACTGGTCCGGGCTTAACGGGGGGTGGAGTTCATAAATAAAGGAACGAACCTCATCCTCCGTTTTAACATAAGTCTTCACCAAGCCGATTCCTTCAAGTTTTAGGCGTGCTTCATAGATTTCATTTAGATTCCGACCTAGTAGATTCATTAATAAGTGGTGTGTGGAAGATTCCGACCATAATCGATTTTCTTCCAGTTCAGCCCAGAGTGTCATAAACAAGCTAAAGCAAGTTGACCCAATTAAAGGCTGGTATAAAAACGTCAGCACTTTTCGGTCATACTCATGCAGCAGTCCATTAGCGGTAACAATATAACGATCGATTGGAAGTATTTCCTGCCAATGCTGCGCCATTTTCATTCAAACCTTTCCTATTAGCTAAAAAAGAGCCGAAACAGCTCTTTATAATTTCTCTTTGTTCATTAATTCTTTTAATTCTTCGATAAAAACATTAATATCTTTAAATTGGCGGTAAACTGATGCAAAGCGGACATATGCAACCTCATCTACTTTTGAGAGCCTGTCCATCACCATTTCGCCAATCTCATCACTTTTAATTTCGGAAACACCCTGACTTCGAAGAGCTTTCTCTACACCATGTGTAATGTCCTCTAATTCCTTTAAAGCAACAGGGCGCTTTTCACATGCCTTAATAAGCCCGCGCAGGATTTTATCGCGGCTGAATTCTTCCCTCGTTCCTTCCTTTTTGACGACAATTAAAGGAATCTCTTCGATTTTCTCAAATGTAGTAAAACGGTACCCGCATTCTTCGCATTCTCGTCTTCTTCGTGTTGCACGTCCCTCATCCACAGGCCGGGAATCAAGTACGCGTGTGCCATAATTCTGACATGAAGGGCATTTCATCTCCTAAACCAACTCCAAATCTAATAGGTAAATCCGAACATTTTCCGCAGCAATTCTTACTATTATCTTATAAAAAAGAACACCTTTTCACAAGTAAAAGTATTAATAGTTTTTTCCTGTTCCAATATTGGTATGTATTTGGCTAATTCGCTTATAGTAGGCGACAATACGTTTTTTTAATTCCGGATAGGTCCCAAGCATTGCGAACTTTTCGGATGAAATAGTGAAATCCACAGCTGTTTCCATCGGTTTAACAGAGACAATTGTGGCAATAAGAAAACATGGAAAGGGCTTCTGGATATCAACAGCAATTTCGCCGTGCTCCTTAGAAACCGTTGTAACTTGGCAATCAGCATCTTCTTTAAAAATTTGTTCTACTGAATCGAAAACCTGATTAAATGTCCCTTTATAATAATGAGTTTTTAAAGAATCATCAGTTTGTTTATCTGTTGTTTCAATTTGTCTTTTAAAACGGGTAAAGAGCCCCAATAAAATCGCCATTAGCGTTCCTCCTTGTAAACCTTTGTTTCTAGTGTATATCAATATCCGGAAAATATAAAAAGAGGTGCCTGTAAAGCAACCTCTTTTTAATCTTATCTTATTTAGCTAACCTTTACCTGCGACATTTTAGCCATTTCTTCGGCGACAAGTAAACTTAAGTCGACTACACGTGTAGAATAGCCCCACTCATTATCATACCAAGCCAATACTTTTACTTTTCTTGTCCCCATTACCATCGTGGAAAGTCCATCGATAATGGCGGAATGTTCATTCGTATTAAAATCCACTGAAACTAATGGTTCCATCGTAAAGTCTAAAATTCCTTTTAACGGACCTCCGGCAGCTTCTCTAAACGCCTTGTTAACATCATCCACCGTTACATCTTGCTTAAGGTCTACAACTAAATCAACAAGGGAAACATTTGGCGTTGGAACGCGCAGTGACATACCATGTAATTTGCCCTTCAATTGCGGCAAAACAAGGGATAATGCTTTTGCTGCTCCTGTTGTAGTCGGAATGATAGATTGTCCGCACGCACGAGCCCGTCGTAAATCCTTGTGTGGATTATCGATATTTTTTTGATCATTTGTGTAAGCATGGACAGTGGTCATTAATCCGCATTCAATTCCAAATTTATCATCTAAAACCTTTGCAACTGGTGCAAGGCAGTTTGTTGTACAAGATGCATTAGAAATCACTTCATGGTGTTCAATATCGAGCATTTCTTCATTTACACCCATAACAATCGTAACGTCTTCATTCTTACCCGGTGCAGTAAGGATTACCTTCTTTGCTCCCGCTTCTAAATGCAGCGCAGCCTTTTCCCTAGAGTTAAACTTTCCAGTTGCTTCAATGACAATATCAATTCCCAATTCTCTCCATGGAAGTTCTTCTGGATTACGATTACTTAAAAGCTTGATTCTTTTTCCATTTACAAGCAGTTCATTATCTAAAGGGATAACTTCTCCCTGGAATGTTCCGTGATTGGTATCATATTTAATTAAATGTGCTAACGTTTCAGCAGGATAGCTGGCGTTGATTGCGACAACATCTAGCTTTTTCTCAAGGATTGCTTGTCTAAAAACCATCCTTCCAATTCTTCCAAACCCGTTAATGGCAATTCTTGCTCTCATTTTACGGCCCCTTCCGCATTAATGTTATACTTTTATCTCCATCTGATGGTATTAGTATAACACATTTAGTTTTATTTGTGATGAATAAAAAGCGTATTTTTTAAAAGTTTTATAATTCAGATAACTTCACATAAAAAAAGAAGGGGTGAATGCCCCCTTCCATAGGTTATTGATATGTTTTTTGAATTCCCCATCCGGCTAATATTTCAATGAGCTGCTTTTTTGTTTCTTCTATTGATCCATTATTATCAATCACGGCATCGGCCAGTTTTACTTTTTCAGCAAGCGGCATTTGCGAATTGACCCTGGCCTGTGCATCCGCTTCTGATAGTTGGTTTCTCTGCATCAGCCGATTCAACTGCGTTTCTCTGTCTACATAAACAAGGATAGTTTTTTCAACCATGAAGGTCAGCTTGCTTTCAAATAACAAAGGAATATCAAGAATAATTACTTCTTCTTGATTCTCCGAAGCCTTTTGAATCTTCTCCATCATTCTTTTTCTAACTTCGGGATGAACAATTTGATTCAAAAGCTGCCTTTTTTCTTCTTGGTAAAAAATAATTGCGCCGAGTTTTTGTCTGTCTATTTCCCCATTTTCTAATAAGATATCCTGACCAAATTCGGCAATGATTTTCAAGTAGGCAGGTTCTCCTTTGTCTACCGCCAGACGCGCTTCGACATCTGCATCAACAACTGTTATATTCATTTCTTTTAACATATTAGATACTGTGCTTTTTCCACTGGCGATTCCGCCTGTTAAACCGATAACAAGTGACATACTCCTGCCCTTTCCCTTTCCTATTGTTATATCTTCCATATTCCTATGATGATTAATAAGATTCCCGGTATAAACGTAAACTTTTGAACCCAGTCAAAACGGTAAAAAAAGGACCCGAATTTAATTCCCAATAACACAAATAATGAACTCATAACCGCAACAGTCAATGCTAAATAAATGGGAGGGAATCCAAGCATCGCTGCTCCAATTCCTGCACCAAAGGCATCCAGTGAGAGAGCGAAGCCTAACATTAATGCCTCTATCCCGGTAATCGTCCCGGATTTGTCAAAATCCGCCGACATCGGTTTTCTTAAAATATTGATTGCCAGCCCCAATGAACGAATTTCAAAGTTTACAATTGTTTTTTCATGTTCAATCGGTTCTTTTTCTTTCTCAGGGCGGAAAAACTGGTATAACACCCATGCTCCTAGCCCGATTAAAATAAATCCCCCAAGTCTTGCTGTAATACTCGGTGATAATACTTTTTCAAGTCCATGTCCAATTGATACCGCAATCATCAATGAGATGGCTGAGCAGCATGCAATGATGAGAATGGACTTAAACGGCATAACCATTTTTCTTAATCCATACGTAAACCCTACGCTAAAGCTGTCAAGACTGAGAGCAAGAGCGAGTATGAGAAGTGAGAACAACTGAACCATGATGTGTCTAGGACTCCTTCCTGCAAAATACTACGATAGTATATGGCAGGAGCCTATCCAGTGTTAAAACTGGAATCTAGACAGATTCATTCTTTGCTCTTTTAATTTTAAGCCTTTGACATTTCGGGCAATAATGGGTGCCCCTTCCCCCTACGGTCGTTTTTTCAAGGGGCGTTCCGCATTTCTTACAAGGTTCCCCTTTGCGGCCATAGGCATATAACTCTAGTTGAAACATGCCAATTTCCCCTTGAGAATTCACATAGGAGCGAATCGTGCTGCCGCCTTTTTCGACTGCTTCACTTAAAGTTTCAACAATTTCTTTATGCAGCAACTCAATTTCTTTTTTCTTCAGTGATCCCGCCAGCCTTTCGGGGTGGATACCTGACCGAAATAACGCTTCATCAACATATATATTTCCAAGACCAACAAATAGATTTTGGTCCAATAAAGCCGTTTTAATTTTTCGATTCGTTTTTTTAAGCATTTCCCCTAAGTACTCTTTGGTAAAGTCTTCTGAAAAAGGTTCAGGACCAAGCTGGATAAGGGGAGGCTTAGTAAATTCCTCACCCTTTTTGTATAGATGCATGGTTCCAAATTTCCGGACATCCCGGTAGCGCAGTTCAGTCCCATCTGTAAAGTGAAAAATCACATGGGTGTGCTTATCAAATGGCTCTTCCTTCGGGTATAATCCGTATCTGCCCTCCATACGCAAATGGGAAACTAAGGCGAAATTCTCTGTATAAAGGATTAGAAATTTTCCTCGTCTTCCGATTGAAGCAAAAGTCTCACCTTTTAAAGCATCGATGAATTGTTCCACTTCAACAGGATTTTTAATGATTTTCGGCCAATACACGGTTACATCTTCGATGGTTTTTTGAAGAACAAGCTTTTCCAGCGTTCTCCTGACTGTTTCTACTTCTGGAAGCTCTGGCATACAATGCAGCCCCCTTTGCTGGTGTATTTACTTTGCATCAAACCATGTTGGTCCGTAAGCATAATCTACTTTTAACGGGACGGTTAGCTCAATCGCATTTTCCATCACTAACGGCACTAATTGTTTAAGAATTTCCAATTCCTCCTCAGGAGCTTCAAAAATCAATTCGTCATGTACCTGCAAGAGTAATCGTGATTTCAACCCTTTATCTTTTAATGCCTCATCCATATCAATCATCGCTTTTTTTATGATATCAGCGGCACTTCCCTGAATGGGCGTATTCATTGCCGTTCTTTCGGCAAAGCTTCTCACGTTAAAATTTCGGGCCGTTATTTCCGGAAGGTATCTTCTCCTATGGAGCAATGTAGAGACATATCCTTTCTGCTTCGCTGAATGGACGATTGTCTCCATATATTCCTTTACACGCGGATAACTGTTCAAATAACGCTCGATGAACTGCCCTGCTTCCTTCCTCGTAATCCCGAGCGACTGGGAGAGTCCATAATCGCTGATTCCATAAACGATCCCGAAGTTTACAGCCTTTGCCTGCCGTCTCATATTGGAGGTAACTTGGTCTGCATCAACATGGAATACCTCCATGGCTGTGCGTGTATGAATATCCATATCCTCTTTAAAAGCTTGGATTAGCTTTTCATCACCGGAAATATGTGCAAGAACCCGCAGCTCAATTTGTGAATAGTCCGCTGCAAAAATCAACCAGTCTTTCTCAGACGGAACGAAGGCCTGACGGATTCTTCTCCCTTCCTCGAGACGGATCGGGATATTTTGCAGGTTGGGATCAATGGAGCTTAACCTCCCTGTAGCCGTTAAGGTTTGCTGGAATCTTGTATGAACCTTATCTGTCTCTGGTTCGATTACCTTTAGCAATCCTTCAATATAAGTGGATTGCAGCTTGCCTAATTGACGGTAAAGAAGAATATGTTCAATAATCTCATGTTCACCAGCCAGCTTTTCTAAAACATCGGCCGAGGTCGAATACCCGGTTTTCGTTTTCTTAAAAGAAGTGAGCTGCAATTTTTCAAATAAAATGACGCCTAATTGTTTTGGAGAATTAATATTAAATTTTTCACCGGCTAATTCACAGATTTTCTCCTCGATTTCAATAAGCCGTTCGTTAAGCTCACGACCCATTGACTCCAGGCGCTCCCGCTCCACCTTAATGCCGCATGATTCCATATCAGCTAAGATGAGTGATAACGGCATTTCAAGTTCCGTAAATAAACTATATTGTTCATTTTTCTTTAGGTCATCTTCTAATTTGTCTTTTAATTCGGCCATAGCCATCCCCTTGCGGACAAGGTGCTCGGCAAGCCGGTCTGTTTCAGGAATCCTTTGTTTAGCCCCTTTTCCATAAAACGATTCATCAGATTGAATATTACGAATGCCATACTTACCCGCAATTGCCGCTAAATCCTCACCCGTTTCTGATGGATTCAAAATATAAGAAGCCATTAAAATATCAAAATCCGCCCCTTTTAAATGAATTCCCTGTCTTCTTAAGGAAACTTCGGTGCGTTTTGCGTCATATACCGTTTTCTTCTTCCCTTCATCCTCAGCCCAGTTCTTAAACGATTCCGAATTTAGCGCTTGTTCCGTCGGGAGAAAGAAATGTCCATTGTCGTTAACGATCGAAAATCCGATGATTTCCGCCTGATGATAGTTATCTTCCAGCATTTCCACATAAAAATAATTGGTATTCGCAAATAAATCGCCGCTAATTTCGGATGGAATTATGTATTCAACCTCTTCAAGCTCTTGTATCACATCTACTGCCGAATCTTCACCAAATTTATCCAATAACGATGAAAATCCTAATTCCTTAAACAAGCCTATTAATTTTTCTCTCGTAAACCCATCATATGAGATATCCTCTAAGTCTACCTCCACCGGCGCATGTCTTTCAATCGTTGCAAGCTGCTTACTCATTGCCGCCTGCTCTTTAAACTCTGTAAGCTTTTCCTTCAGCTTGTTCCCGCTAACCTTGTCAATTGATTCTAATAATTGTTCAAGAGTTGAAAATTCCTTCAGCAGCTTGATGGCGGTTTTTTCGCCTACCCCTGGTACGCCAGGGATATTATCGGATGAGTCCCCCATTAGACCTTTCATATCAATAATTTGGTCAGGGATTAAGCCATACTTTTCCTGAACATGCTCCGGCGTGTACACCTCTATATCTGTAATCCCTTTACGGGTAATCCCCACGGTAGTATGCGGTGAAGCAAGCTGTGTTAAATCCTTGTCGCCGGAAATAACCTTTACTTCAAATCCGTCTTTTTCAGCTGTTAATGAAAGCGTCCCAATAATATCGTCCGCTTCGTAATTCTCCAATTCATATCTTGATATTCCGTAAGCATCTAATAGCTCCCTAATAAACGGAAATTGCTCTGATAATTCCGGCGGTGTCTTCTGTCTGCCGCCTTTGTATTCTTCAAAGGTTTTGTGGCGGAAGGTTGTTTTGCCGGCATCAAAAGCAACCAAAATATGGGTTGGCTTCTCTTCCTCCAAAATCTTCATCAGCATCATTGTAAAGCCGTAGACCGCATTAGTGTGAATACCTTTATCATTGTTCAAAAGCGGCAATGCAAAAAAGGCTCGGTATGCAATACTATTGCCATCAATCAGCACAAGCTTTTTGTTTTCCATTCAATCACCTTCCTAAAAAATAGTTCACGTTCTTCGGCAGTTCGATTATAAACTCGCTGCCGCTTCCTAAATCACTTTTCACTCTAATATTTCCATGGTGTGCCTCAATCAAATGTTTCACGATGGCCAAACCAAGGCCTGTCCCGCCTGAATTTCGATCTCTGGCCCGGTCGACCCGGTAAAAACGTTCAAAAATCCGGGGAATTTCATCCTTCTTTATCCCTACACCGGAGTCCTTAACATGAACACGGACAACTTCGTCCTCTTCAACGAGTAATACCTTTACCACTCCTTCTAAAGGTGTATAGGTAATGGCGTTCCCTATTAGATTAATAAAAACTTGCTTTAATCGGTCAATATCACCTTTTAGGCTGGCACTTTTTTGCTCGCTGACAAGCTCAAGCTGAATGTTTTTCGCTTGTGCTTTACCGGATAATAGAGTAATGACGTCCTCTAGCAGCTCGAATAAATCCAATTCATTAATGTTTAACAGGAAGTTATGCTGCTCAATCTTTGAAAGTTCTAGCAGGTCATGGATTAGGGATTGTAGCCGATCGCTTTCTTTTAAAATAATAGAAAGAAATGATTCCAATGTCTCTTTGTCATTCATTGCTCCATCCAGAAGAGTTTCTGAAAAACCTTTAATTGATGTGACTGGTGTTTTTAGTTCATGCGAAACGTTGGCGACAAAGTCTTTTCGCGTTTGTTCGAGCTTTTTCATTTCCGTAATGTCATGAAAAACGAGTAAAATTCCTTTCCAGACATTGTTTTTCCCAATGATTGGAACACCGTATACATCAAAATATCTTCTTTCAATTTGCAATGGGATAAGCAGCTGCTTTCTTGCTTTTTGTTCTGTCCGGAAAACCTCTGCTATGATCTGGCATAGTTCTTTATCCTGAAGAACCTCATAATAAAGCTTATTTAAATAATCAGATGGTTCTACTTGGAATAGTTCAATATAGCCTTTATTAATTAAATTAATATACCCTCGGCTGTCAATAAGAATTAAACCTGCTCCCATGTTCTCAATTAATGCCTTCAAACGGTCCTGCTGCATTTCCTGCATTTTTTTGAGTTCCTGAAGATTTTCTGCCAGCCTGTTAATGGTGACAGCTAGCATCCCAGCTTCATCATTTCTGTCAACAGTTGTCCGGGCACGGTAATTTCCCTTTGAGAGTTCAACCGCTACATTTGTCACAGACTTTATCGGCTTTATATATCTGCTGGAAATTCGGATTCCGAGATAAACAATGATGATAAGGTCAATTAAAAGACTGACGGATAGGATCCACCATATTTGCCTTTCATTAAATGAATGTACAAAATAGCTATGGAACAACTGGCCGAACAGAATTCCCAATCCGATTAACTCTGAAAAAATTAATATAATTAAAGAAAACAAAAGTTTAGTTCGAAACTTTGTCATTCTTCTTTTGGCTCCTCCAATTTGTAACCAAGTCCGCGAATAGTTTTTATATAAGCCGGTTTTCTGGTATCCTTTTCAATTTTTTCTCTTAAATGAGAAATATGTACATCGACTATCCTAGTATCGCCAGCAAAGTCATAATTCCAAACAGCACTTAATAATTGATCCCGGGTTAAGACATTTCCTTTGTTTTGGGCAAGGTAGTGCAGCAATTCGAATTCTTTAAGAGTTAGCTCAAGCAAATTCCCCTCAATAAATGCTTCATATTTTCCCGGAAAAATAGTTATTTTTCCAATCGTAATCAATGAATCTTCTTTTGGGCTTGGGTCTCCCGCATCCGTCTGCAAATAAGTTCTTCTAAGAATCGCCTTAACACGTGCAATCACTTCCCTTGGACTGAACGGCTTCACCATATAGTCATCCGCGCCAAGCTCCAAGCCCAAGATTTTATCAAGCTCTTCATCTTTTGCCGTTAACATCAATATAGGTGTCATTATACGCTCTTGCCGAAGCTGCTTGCACACTTCCATACCATCCATTTTAGGAAGCATTAAATCCAGCAGGATGATGTCTGGTGATTCCTGTACAGCTAGCTGCCGCCCTTCTTCCCCATCCATTGCGGTAATTACCTCATATCCCGCCTGTTCCAAATTGTATTTTAGAAGTGTCACAATAGAGTGTTCGTCATCAACTACCAATACCTTTGTTTTCATCGTAAGGCCCTCCGATTTCGCTTCTCTCTTTCCTTCATTTAACATTATTATAATATAAATCCGAAAAGAAAACCTTTATCGGATAACTCGCACTGAAAATACGAAAAGGAATGTGTATCTGCACATTCCTCATGCTGTTGAATAACTTTCGATATCCTTTTAGTTCACCCCAATCTTTAACAATTTCAACGCGTTAATTTTTTATGATGTTATTAGTTTAAAGGTTTTTCAACAGGTCTGTTGATTTGCGCTCCAGGCGCTTCGCTTTCCGCGGGCGTGCCGGGGAGCCTCCTCGGAGCTATCGCTCCTGCGGGGTCTCCCCTGCCCCGTACTCCCGCAGGAGTCTTCGCGCCTTCCGCTCCAATCAACAGGTGTATTTAATAAAGACCGTAAACTCACAATAAAAAATAAAAAAAGAGGTTGTTCTGTTGTCTTGACCAAAGCTTCGGAGACAATATGGCTGGAAAGGCTTTGTTAATGCTGGTTAGAGAGATTGAAGAATGCAAGTAATCCTACACTCCATACCCAACTTGGGAAAATAATAAAAAGTATTGCAACACACTTAGCAATCTTAGAAAAAGTGTGTTGCAATACTTTTAGTTGATTTACCTCCCTGTTGATTGGAGCGGAGGGCACTCGACTCCTGCGGGATATAGAGGTCACTGGAGACCCCACAGGCGCCAAGGCGCCGAGGAGGCTCCAGGACCTCCCCGCGGAAAGCGAGTGCCCGGAGCGGAAAGCAACAGGCCCGTCAGCGGAGACTATCTATTAATAAAAACCAGCAATTATAATTAGAAGAATAAAGCTGTTCCTATTAAAAATTATCTAATGCTCTGGCATGGATTTCTTCCAGACGATATGGCGGACAGACTTTAAGCACACCGGTGATAACCGTTTCGTTTTTTTCGTTGAATGCCGAAACACGAATAGCAACAAAATGCCCTTCACGATTTACCTCGATTACTTCAAATAGAAATTCAACTGTTGAATAATGGTAAACAGGCTTTGTAAATTCAATCGTTTGGCTCATTACATGACTTCCCGGACCAGGGAGATATTTTGAGATGGCTGAAGTTATCATCCCTGTCAGCATAACGCTTGGAACAATCGGCTTTTCAAAAGGGGTCTGTGAAGCATAGTCGTGCTGTATGTAGAGTGGATTAGCATCGTCGGTTATTCCTAAATATAAAAGAAGGTCTTTATCCTCCACCTTCTCCGAGAAGGAGAGTTTTTCCCCAACGGTAATTTCTTCAATTCTTCTTCCTAGCTTACGTTTTTTTCCTAAAAGCATCACAAACCTCCATTGAAAACGATTTCATAAACTCAGGAAAATTCGGGAAGGCCTTTTCGCCCTTCCCGAATACCAAAGCATTAATATTAAACTAAGACATTCATGACATTGCGGACAGATTCAACCGATTTATCTAACGCAGCTTTTTCATCTGCAGTCAGGTCAAGTTCGATTACTTTTTCAATACCATTGGCACCTAGGATAGTCGGTACACCCAAATAAATGCCTTCATAACCATATTCACCTTCAAGGTAAGCGATAGAAGGTAATACACGGCGTTGGTCTTTTAAAATCGCTTCACACATTTCAACCAATGAGGCTGCAGGGGCATAGTAGGCACTTCCGTTACCAAGAAGGTTAACGATTTCACCGCCGCCTTTTCTTGTGCGTTCAACAATTGCTTCTAACCGATCTTTTGGAATTAGAGTTTCTAATGGGATACCACCGGCATAAGAATACCGTACAAGCGGAACCATGTCATCCCCATGGCCGCCTAGTACGAAGCCTGTAATATCTTTAACAGAGATGTTTAATTCTTGTGCAACAAAGGTGCGGAAACGAGCTGTATCAAGTACACCGGATTGACCGATTACACGGTTTTTAGGGAAACCAGATTCCTTAAACACAGTGTAGGTCATGGCATCCACCGGGTTCGTTAATACAAGGATGGTACAGTTTGGAGAATATTTTGCGATTTCAGAGGTAACAGCTTTCATTACTTTTTGGTTTGTTTGCACTAAATCATCACGGCTCATGCCCGGTTTGCGTGCGATACCTGCTGTGATAACAACGATGTCTGAGTCTTTCGTATCTTCATAATTTGATGTTCCGGTAATATTGGCATCAAATCCTTGAACAGGGCTTGCTTCAAGCATATCTAACGCTTTCCCTTTAGTGGGATTTTCCATTTGCGGAATATCAACTAATACAACATCACCAAGCTCTTTTTGGGCAAGCAAAAATGCAGTAGTTGCTCCAGTAAAACCTCCGCCAATTACAGAAACCTTTTTACGTTTTAATGACATACTTTTTCTCCCCTTTTTGAATGAACTTTTTAAATAAAGGGCTGTTATAAAAACAGCCCTAAATACACTTTGTTGTTATCACATTAGCTTTTCTTATTCCATGTTCTTAATTAGTTCGTCACCAAATTCAGAAGTTTTAACTTCAGTTGCGCCTTCCATTAAACGAGCGAAGTCATAAGTAACTACTTTTGAAGCAATAGTTTTTTCCACTGATTTAATGACCATTGAAGCTGCTTCATTCCAGCCCAAGTGCTCAAGCAGTAGTACACCTGATAAAATGACCGATGAAGGATTTACTTTATCAAGACCTGCATACTTCGGTGCAGTACCGTGTGTTGCTTCGAAGATTGCGTGTCCAGTTTCATAGTTGATGTTAGCTCCTGGAGCAATCCCGATACCGCCAACTTGTGCTGCAAGTGCATCTGAAATGAAGTCGCCGTTTAAGTTCATTGTAGCCACAACATCGAACTCACGAGGACGAGTTAGGATTTGTTGTAAGAAGATATCAGCAATCGCATCTTTCACGATAATCTTGCCAGCAGCTTCAGCATCAGCCTGCGCCTTGTTAGCAGCATCTGAACCTTGCTCAGCTTTAATGCGATCATATTGAGCCCAGGTAAAGACTTTATCGCCAAATTCCTTTTCTGCAAGCTCATAACCCCAGTTTTTAAACGCGCCTTCTGTA
Organism: Neobacillus sp. PVCKKU3; assembly: GCF_058323225.1. NCBI lineage: Bacteria > Bacillati > Bacillota > Bacilli > Caryophanales > Bacillaceae > Neobacillus > Neobacillus sp. PVCKKU3. The sequence continues at coordinate 134,901 of NZ_JBLVQN010000005.1, read as the reverse complement.
AATTTCATGATATTGCCTTTGTGCACGAGTGTAACGGATTTACGACCTTCTTTAATTGCATAGTTAATCGCAGCACGGACAAGACGTGTTGTACCTTCTTGAGAAACAGGCTTAATACCGATACCAGAAGTTTCAGGGAATCTGATTTTATTTACGCCCATTTCGTTTTGAAGGAAGTCGATTACCTTTTTAGCTGCTTCAGTTCCTTTTTCATACTCGATACCAGCATAAATATCTTCAGTGTTTTCACGGAAGATAACCATATCTGTATCTTGCGGGCGCTTAACTGGTGAAGGAACACCTTCAAACCATCTTACAGGGCGTAAGCACACAAACAAATCTAGCTCTTGGCGTAAAGCTACGTTTAACGAACGAATTCCTCCGCCAACAGGAGTAGTAAGTGGACCTTTGATGGCAATTAGGTACTCATTAATTACATCTAAAGTTTCTTTTGGAAGCCATTCGCCAGTTTGATTGAATGCTTTTTCTCCAGCAAGAACTTCCTTCCAAACTAATTTACGCTCGCCTTTATAGGCTTTTTCAACAGCTGCATTTAAAACTCTCTCAGATGCAGCCCAAATATCTGGACCGATGCCGTCTCCCTCAATGAATGGGATAATTGGATTGTTTGGTACGTTTAAGACTCCATTTGTTACCGTGATTTTTTCACCTTGCATGGTAGTTCTCCCTCCTAGTATGTAAAAACGTGAAAACCTGATGATATGGTAAAGACTTAAGTAAAGGTTAGCAGGTATCCACCCCTAACCTCTACCAAATCTTATTTAACCAATTTTTCGAAAAAAAGTAAAATGTTATCCTCTTTGTTCGATTGGAATATATTTCTGCATTCCAGGACCTGTGTATTCAGCACGCGGGCGGATCAGACGGTTGTTGTCGTATTGCTCTAAAATATGAGCAAGCCATCCGGATACACGGCTGACAGCGAAAATTGGCGTCATTAGGTCATGGTCAACACCTAAACTGTGATATACAGATGCGGAATAGAAATCAACGTTTGGCGGCAGGTTCTTTTCACCGGTTACGATGCTCTCAATTTTCACTGACATATCGTACCATTGTGGTTCGCCAGTTAGTTCTGTTAATTTTTTGGACATTGCTTTTAAATGCTTGGCACGAGGATCTCCTTGGCGGTAAACCCTGTGGCCAAAGCCCATAATTTTTTCTTTATTCTCAAGCTTGCCGCGGATATAAGGCTCGACGTTTTCAAGTGAACCAATATCGGTAAGCATTTTCATAACCGCTTCATTTGCACCTCCGTGAAGAGGTCCTTTTAACGCTCCGATTGCTGCTGTGATACCAGAATATACATCGGATAATGTAGCAACACAGACACGGGCTGTGAATGTAGAAGCGTTTAATTCGTGGTCGGCATGTAGAACCAGGGCTTTATCAATTGCCTCTACTGCAATTTGTTCCGGTTCTTTACCGGAAAGCATATATAAGAAATTCGCTGCAAAGCTCAAATCCTGTCTAGGTGCAACTGGCTCTAGTCCTTTTCTGATACGCGCAAAAGCTGCCACGATAGATGGCATTTTAGCTTGAAGACGAATCGCTTTACGATAATTAGCTTCCTTCTCCATTACATCTGCTTCTGTATCGTAAAGTCCTAATAAAGAAACAGCTGAACGAAGTGCTGCCATTGGGTGTACTGTCTGAACCGGGAACAATTTAAAGTGCTCAATTACTTCCTGTGGAAGTGCAGCACTTTCAGCAAGCTGTTGCTTTAATTCAACCAATTGTTCTGAATTAGGCAGCTTGCGATGCCATAATAGATAAATAACCTCTTCAAAGCTTGCATTTTCAGCTAAATCATCGATGTTATAGCCAACGTATGTCAGCGTATCATCAATAATTGAACTAATGGAAGAAGTAGTTGCCACAATCCCTTCGAGACCACGTGTTACTGTCATCAAAAATCTCTCCTTTACATTGTAAAATTCCCCATTACCCACTGCTTCATTAATTCTTTTAAACCGGAAAATCCTCAGTCTAGGATAAAAAGAAACGGCATAAAGTAATTTGAAGATTTCCACTGCAAAATCATCGCCGATAAACTGATCATTACCCTAGGTGACTGAGCGATTGCTCGGATTAAAACCAAAAAGTCTGTATGCCCTTTCATTCACAGGAATAAATAATTTTTCAAGTATTCCAGTATTCCTATACGGTTTATGTAAAAAAAGATATTGCTTACAAGCCTATTATAAACAATAATCAGATTTTTGTGAATGAAAAGGAATTGAAAATAGCAAAAAAATATTATTTCAAAAAAAACGGCGCTAAAAACACGAGCCATTTCACATAGTTTCAGCCTGTGTTTTCACCAAATCCCCCTTAAAGTTATTTTACCATAACATTATCAATGATGTGGAATACAATAACTCCAGTAGTTTTTTTCTATATTCCTCTGAAACTAATTTTAATAACTAAACGTATAAATTTAAGAAGAAATTTTAAGCGATGGAAAAATATGCAGAAAAATTAATAAAATGGTAAAATAGAGTAAGCGATTTTAAAAAAATGGAGGTCTATTACTTTTGAATCCCAAATACATAAACCGGAGCATTAGGTTTTTAATTGTTATCGGCGTTGTTGTTTTAGGGCTGCTTTCCTTTTACTATTTATCAAAAATAACCTATCCATTTTTAATAGGCCTTATTATAGCACTTGCTATAAACCCGCTAGTCAATCTTTTTGAAAATAAGACAAAAATGCCAAGAGCACTTGCTGTTTTTGTTGCTCTTATTATTATATTTGCCATCTTTGCCGGCTTGCTTACTTTGCTGGTAGTCGAGATCGTTACCGGAGCAACTTACTTAGCTAAAGTTATTCCAGAGCATTTAAACACTTTAATTAAATTCCTTGAAGACTATTTTACAGATTTGTACAATCAATTAACTAGCGTCTTTAATAAGTTGAATCCCGGGCAGAAAGACACGATCATTACCAATATTCAAAATATCGGCAAAAGGGTAGGGTCAACTGTCGGAAACTTTATTCAAGGCTTTTTTGGCAGCATTCCTAATGTTATTTCATGGATTCCAAATGCTGCAACCGTATTGATTTTCTCTTTGTTGGCAACCTTTTTCATCAGCAAGGATTGGTACCGTTTAAAGGCGATGGGTGGAAGGCTATTACCACAAAAAGCCAGAACAAGTGGAAAAACAGTATTTGTTGATTTGAAAAAGGCGCTTTTCGGCTTTATTAGAGCGCAGTTGACGCTGATTTCCATAACAACGGTTATCATTCTTGTTGGATTGCTTATTCTTCGTGTGGACTATGCCATTACCATTGCCCTTTTGACTGGTCTAGTCGACATTATTCCCTACCTTGGTACAGGAGCGGTATTCGTCCCTTGGATTGTGTACGAAGTTATAAGCGGCGACGTTGGGCTTGCCATTGGACTTGGTGTCCTTTACATAATCGTGTTGGTTCAAAGACAGATCATGGAGCCAAAAATCCTTTCTTCAAACATCGGACTAGACCCTTTGGCAACACTAATTGCACTTTTCGTAGGTTTTAAACTAATCGGCTTTCTTGGATTAATTGTCGGTCCCGTAACTCTTGTCATCCTAAGCACGCTATACAGGGCCAATGTTTTTCATGATTTATGGAAGTTTATCATGGGAAAAGAAGCTTAAAACTAAATAAAAACTCGCCGATTGGCAAGTCCGATAGGACGGTTCATGAGGCGTAGTTGAATTTATACTTTCTTATTAGCTAAAAAAACTCGCCGGCTGGCGAGTTTTTTTATTATAGTACACTAGCATGTCCGTTATAAATAATGCCTCTTGATGCGTCCACCGTGATTTCTTGGCCTTCCTTAAACAGTTTGAGTGCATTTTCAACTCCCACAATAACAGGAATACCTAAGTTTAAACCAACAACAGCAGCATGGCTTGTTAAGCCGCCTTCCTCTGTAATAAGGGCGGCACATTTCTCAAGGGCCGGAACCATTTCCCGGTCGGAGCCGATGGTTACAAGAATGGAACCTGATTTTACCTTTTCAGTAGCTTCATTTGCATCATGGGCAATAACGACTTTTCCAAAAGCGGACTTGCGTCCAATCCCTTGTCCCTTCGTAATAATATCGCCCACTACATGGATTTTCATTAAATTCGTTGTTCCCGCTTCTCCGACAGGAACACCAGCAGTAATAACCACCAGCTCACCGTGTTTAACAATGCCGCTGTTTAAGCTTTCCTCTACGGCGCTTTCAAGCATTTCATCCGTCGTGGTACACATTCTTCCCATCCGTGGATAAACTCCCCAGACAAGTGCCAGACGCCTGCAGGTTGATTCATCCGCAGTAATTGCCACGATCGCTGCCTTCGGACGATATTTTGAAATCATCCTTGCTGTATGTCCGCTTTCAGTTGGCGTGATAATTGACTTTACCTCTAAATTTAATGCTGTATGAGCAACCGATTGACCAATCGCATCAGTTAGGTTGTGTTCTGCATTCTTGCTGCGGTGTGAAAGGATTTCTTTATGGTTCAGAGCCTGCTCAGCCCGTGAAGCGATATTATGCATCGTTTGCACTGCTTCAACCGGATATAGCCCTGCAGCAGTTTCTCCAGAAAGCATAATAGCATCTGTTCCATCAAAAATGGCATTGGCCACGTCACTTGCTTCCGCACGAGTTGGTCTTGGATTTCTTTGCATTGAATCAAGCATTTGTGTTGCAGTAATAACCGGTTTACCTAGGGCATTACATTTCTTAATCAAAGATTTTTGCACCAATGGAACCTCTTCTGCAGGAATTTCTACTCCAAGGTCACCGCGTGCTACCATCAGTCCGTCTGAAACCTCAAGAATTTCATCAATATTATCGACGCCTTCTTGGTTTTCAATTTTAGGGATAATTTGGATATGTGTTGCCTGGTTTTCTTCTAAAAGCTGGCGAATTTCCAAGACATCCTTGGAACGGCGAACAAATGAGGCCGCAATAAAATCAACGCCCTGCTCAATTCCAAATAAAATATCCTGTTTATCCTTCTCTGTAATACCGGGCAGGTTAACTGAAACTCCCGGCACATTAACACCTTTTTTATTTTTCAATGTACCACTGTTTAAAATTTTCGTCTTAATTTCACCCTTAGAATGATCAATGTTGATAACTTCCAGCCCTATTAAACCGTCATCCAACAGAATTTTGGAGCCTGCTTGTACATCATCAATTAAACCTTCGTATGTAACGGAAAATTTCTCTGTGGTTCCTTCCACTTCGGTCATTGATACAATAATTTCTTCTCCGGACTTCAGTTCAATTGCTCCATTTTGCATATTGTGGGTACGAATTTCAGGCCCCTTTGTATCAAGCAAAATGGCAACTGTTTTACCTGTTAAACCGGCTGCTTCACGGATATTCTTGATTCTAGCGCCGTGTTCTTCAAAATTCCCATGAGAAAAATTTAATCGTGCTACATTCATTCCTGCATTCATTAATTGTGTTAAATTGTCAACACTTTCACTTGCAGGGCCAATCGTACAAACAATTTTTGTTTTGCGCAACATTTCTTGCCCTCCCTTTTTTAAATCGAAAGTTCTTTAGAAAGATTAAATAGTTCAAGATCCAATGTATGTTTTTTGGCAAGAGCGTCAATAATGTCGTAGTCGACAAGCTTGTTATTCTCCACACCGACAGCACGGCCGCCTTTGCCCTCAATTAGAAGTTCCACTGCTCTCGCACCCAATCTGCTGGCAAGCACCCGATCTGCGGCAGTTGGCGAACCCCCACGTTGAATATGTCCCAATACTGATACCCTTGTATCGAGGTTGGTGGCATCCTTTAGCTGCTTAGCAAACTCACCCCCGCTGCATACACCTTCGGCGACCACAATAATACTATGCTTTTTCCCACGTTCTTGACCTTTTCTCAAACGATCAGCAATCTCGTCCATGTTGTAATTCTCTTCTGGAATCAGAATCGTTTCCGCTCCTCCGGCAAGCCCTGCCCACAAGGCAATATCACCGGCATCTCGCCCCATTACCTCAATAATAAAAGTTCTTTCGTGCGAGGTAGCCGTGTCGCGAATTTTATCTATTGCATCAATGACTGTATTTAATGCCGTGTCAAAACCGATTGTCATATCAGTTCCTGGAATGTCATTATCAATCGTACCCGGTACACCAACACAAGGATAGCCAAGCTCTGTCAATGCCTTCGCACCACGATATGACCCGTCACCGCCAATGACGACAAGTCCTTCAATACCATGAGCCTTTAACTGTTCAATTCCTTTTTGCTGGCCCCCTGTTGTTTTAAATTCCGGGCAGCGGGCCGATTGAAGCATTGTTCCTCCGCGATGAATGATATCTCCAACTGAACCGAGCTCAAGCTTTTTTATATTGCCGCAAATTAACCCTGAGTAACCACCGTAGATGCCATAAACTTCAACATTGTGATAAATGGCTTTTCGGACAACAGCGCGGATTGCTGGGTTCATTCCCGGTGAATCCCCGCCGCTTGTCAGCACCCCAATTTTTTTCATGGTAATCACCTCATTAATAGGATAAAGGTACTATGTAAGCCTCTTTAAGAAGGATGGTTTAAAATTACATTTGTTTTCCTTCTTCTATTATTAACATAAAACCCTTGAATATTAATAAAATATCACGAAGGAATAACCATAACAACTATGTCAATAGCCATTTTAGAATAGACGGAATAGTTCGTTAACTGAAAGCGTTTCATATCATAATGAGAACGTTATCATGGGTTTTACAGCCAATTTTATATGAACTTTTTGTGAATGCCCAACGAAAAAACGTGCCCAAACGAGCACGCATTTTCCCTAATTTACTCCAATGTATTCATTTATCAATCCAAACTCTCCAATTGTTCTAAAACGCTTGTATCGATCAGCAATTAATTGGTCAGCAGAAAGCTTCAAAAGCTCCTCCAAGGATTTGATTAGGACAGGTTCAATTTCCGCAGCTTGTCCTTGCACATTCTTATGAGCACCGCCCTTAATTTCTGGAACGATATCATCGATAACTCCTAGTTCCTTTAGGTCAGGCGCCGTGATTTTCATAGATTCTGCCGCATTTTTAGCGTAGGCAGCGTCCTTCCATAAAATTGCCGCCGCTCCCTCAGGCGAAATGACTGAGTAGGTGGAGTTTTCAAGCATGTAAATCCGGTTGCCAACACCTAGTCCAAGCGCGCCGCCGCTTCCGCCTTCACCAATGACAATACAGATAACTGGTACTTTCAACCCTGCCATTTCAAACAGGTTACGGGCAATTGCTTCACTCTGTCCCCGCTCTTCTGCTGCTTTACCAGGGTATGCGCCTTTCGTATCAATAAAACAAATAATCGGCCGGTTGAACTTATCAGCTTGCTTCATCAACCGCAAAGCCTTTCTGTAGCCCTCAGGATGTGGCATTCCAAAGTTTCTGCGGATATTTTCCTTCGTATCCTTTCCCCGCTGATGGCCTATTACAGTGACAGGCAACCCTTTAAATTTGGCAATCCCGCCAACAATCGCTTCATCATCGCCAAAAGTCCTGTCCCCATGGCATTCAAAGAAATCGTCGAATAGATAGGAAATGTAATCCAAGGTTGTTGGCCTGTTAGGATGGCGGGCTATTTGCACCCGGTCCCACGGTTTAATATTTTCATATATTTCCCGTTCCAGCTTCTCCAACCGGGCCTCTAATTTATTGATTTCCGAACTCAAATCCACATCAGTGGTATCTGTAAATTCCTTAAGCTCAGCTATTTTTTTTCTCAGTTCATTGATTGGGCGTTCAAATTCTAATTCGCCTGCCATTCAAACACACCCCCTGGCTGATGGATATCAAGTATCGTTGCAATTTTCTCTGCCAATTCTAATCGGGAAATGATGGCATCAAGCTGCCCATGTTTTAACAAAAACTCTGCTGTTTGAAAGTCTTCCGGCAATTTTTCACGGATTGACTGCTCAATCACCCTGCGTCCCGCAAAACCGATTAATGCTCCAGGTTCGGCAAGGTTATAATCCCCCAATGATGCAAAGCTAGCAGACACCCCGCCAGTTGTTGGATGGGTCATAATTGAAATGATTAAACCGCCATTGTCGCTGAATTTCTTTAAGGCAACACTTGTTTTCGCCATTTGCATCAAACTTAGTGCACCTTCCTGCATCCTGGCTCCGCCCGATGCTGTAAAAATAACGAATGGAACGGACAATTCATCCGCTTTTTCAATCGCTAAGGTAATTTTTTCGCCGACAACCGATCCCATACTGCCCATACGGAAGGTTGAATCCATAACGGACACAACGACTTTATGGCCGTTAACTGTACCAACCCCAGTGACAACCGCTTCATTTATATTGGTTTTTTTGCGGTCCTTTTCAACCTTTTCTAGATAGTCGGGAAAATTCAAAGGATTCTTTGAAATCATATTTTCGTTGAATTCCTCGAAGCTTCCTTCATCAAGAAAACTTTCAATACGCTCCTTTGAATTCATAGGAAAATGATGTCCGCAATGAAGACAAACCTTTAAGTTTTTTGAAAGTTCTTTTGTATACATAATTTTTTTGCATGAAGGACATTTTGTCATTATTCCTTCAGGAACGTCGCTTTTCGCCGCTTCTGTAGGAATGGTTGCGTATTTCTTCTTTTTTGTCTGGTTTTTGGAAAATAAATCTTTAAGCGCCAAAAAATAAACCTCCTTGTATGGAATTTTGGCTGATGACGATAATCTATCAGCAGTCTTTCTAACAATTGGCTTTCTCATACATATACCGATAGGTGGCCAGACCACTGAAGGATTTAAAAATGCCCTATAAAGGGGCTTGTATAATTTACTATAAAATAAAAAAGGTTCAAAATCTGTTGCTTTCTGTCGTTAGACAGATGACAATTTTCGTAATTGAACGTATGCCAAAAGGACCTTCATTTCGTCTTTATCAGCCATTGCATCCAATAAATATAGATAGTCTTCACGCTTGTACTCTACAGGAGAAGAAGATAACGAATGATAGTAATCCTTTAAGATTTCCCATATCTTAAAAAAAAGATGGTTGTCTGCGGCTTCAAAAATCTGATAAAAAAATTCATCATCCTGGAATCCTTCTGACTCCGTCACCCATTCTTTCACGGCAGCGATATTCGATTGGTCCATTCTTTTCAGTGCGAGGCGCAGACCATCCATTTCGATAAAGTTTTTTGTTTCGAAGACATCCAGTTTTGCTTTTTCATCCTGCAAAATAAACGTGCTGAGAAGCTGGACCAATTGATTTCCCCGGAAGTCACGAAGATAAGTACCCTCACCCCGACGTGTTTCAATTAAGCCTAACAGTTCCAAAGCTCTCAGTGCTTCTCTAACGGAAGAGCGCCCGACATTCAGGCGCTCAGACAGTTCACGTTCCGAAGGAATTTTATCCCCCTGCTTTAGTCCATCATCCGTTATCATTTCTCTTAGCTGTTTTAAAATCTCTAGGTACACTTTAGAATTGCTCACGAAAGAATCACTCACTTTTGCCAATTAGAGCGAGCCTTTTTGTTTTTTCCTTTATATCTTCAGGATCTACTTTTATTCGTGCTACACCTGTTTCCATTGCAGCTTTTGCCACAGCGGCAGCTACATTGGGAGCAACCCGCGCGTCAAATGGTCCCGGAATGACATAATCTGCATTGATTTCCTCTTCCTTAATTAAACCAGCAATGGCTTCAACTGCAGCAATTTTCATTTTTTCATTAATATGGGTAGCGCGAACATCAAGTGCTCCCCGGAAAATCCCAGGGAATGCTAGAACATTGTTTACCTGATTTGGAAAATCAGAACGTCCTGTTCCCACCACTTTTGCCCCTGCTTCTTTCGCTTCATCAGGCATAATTTCCGGTACCGGATTTGCCATCGCAAAGATAATCGGATCCGTATTCATGGATGCAACCATTTCTTTGGTTAACGAACCAGCAGCGGATACACCTATGAATACATCTGCACCCTTAATTACATCCTTCAGGCTTCCTGCCAAGCTGTCGCGGTTCGTATACTTCGCCACTTCAGCCTTAACATTGTTCATGCCTTCCGGACGACCTTCATATATCGCACCTTTAGTGTCACACATGATGATATCTCTTACACCATAGCTAAATAATAATTTTATAATGGCAATCCCCGCTGCTCCTGCACCGTTAGCCACGACTTTAATTTCCGTCATTTTCTTGCCTGTCAGCTTTAAAGCATTGACAAGTCCAGCTACAGTTACTATAGCTGTTCCATGCTGGTCATCATGGAACACTGGAATATTCGCTTCCTTCTTTAATCTTTCCTCAATGACAAAGCAGTTTGGGGCGGCAATATCTTCAAGATTTACCCCGCCAAAGGTAGGTTCTAAAAGCTTAACAGTCTCAACAATTTTGTCTACATCGGTAGTATTTAAACAAATTGGAAAGGCATCGACGCCTGCAAAGCTCTTAAACAAGACCGCTTTACCCTCCATAACCGGCAGCGCTGCTTCAGGGCCAATATTGCCAAGTCCAAGTACGGCTGTTCCGTCAGAAACAACTGCAACCATATTCCCTTTCATTGTATAGTCGTAGACAGTTTCCGGTTTTTCATAAATATCCTTACAAGGTTCTGCTACCCCTGGAGAATAGGCTAAGCTTAAATCCTGTGCATTTCTTACTGGCACCTTCGATTTCGACTCTAATTTCCCTTTATTAATTCGATGCATATGTAATGCTTCTTCTCTTAAAGTCAAGACTGTCACCCCGCAAATGAATAAAAAAATAAAATAAATTCCCCGTTTTAACATTGGTGGTCAGACCACACATGTCTCCTTACCACTATAACATATCTTCCAAAGTTGTAAAGATTTAATCTTTCAAGACTACATTATGACCACCCAATAAATCCTTTAAGGATTGGATGATTTCCGGATGGGGGTTAATATTTTTTTCCGCGCCTAACCTTACTGTTTTCTTTGTGGTGTCATAATGCAGGACTACCGTTGCATTCCCCTTATTGCTACTTAGAAGCTTGTTTAATTCTTGAAGAGTCCTTTCATCTTCCTTGTCATGGGTTATTTTTAAATATAGCACAGTCTGTCTGACTGCTGCATGCGCATCCAGCCATTTCTCGATTTCTGTAACTTGTTGAATAATCAATTGCCGCTTTCCATCACGTTCTTCGACTTTCCCTTCAAGCAGGGCAAAGCATCCTTCCCCTAAGTATTGGGAATATTTTCGGTATGCATCAGGAAAAACGACTGCCTCCATTTCACCGGTTGGATCGCTTATCGTTAAAAAGGCCATTGATTCCCCTTTTTTCGTCCGGATTGATTTTTTGGATGTAATGTAGACTCCTGCTTGCGCCTTCCTGATCTGGCTATTTAATTGAAATAAGGCTTGAGCACCTGCCCGTCTAAGCTTTTTTTCAAAAATGGAGATTGGGTGATTGGAAAGATATAAACCAAGCGCCTCTTTTTCATAGGAAAGCTTTATTTGTTGGGTCATTTCATCAACCTGCACATATTTCGGTTTCGGAATCATTTCATCCTCGAACATATCAATTTGATTTGTATCATCCGTTTTAAATATTTGCGCATGCTCGATCGCAACATCCAGACTGGCCAAGAGGACGGCCCGGTCCTCCCCGAATTCATCAAAACTGCCGGAATGGACTAGATATTCAAGTGTTTTACGATTGATTGCCTTTCCCGATACCCTGATACAAAAATCAAATAAATCGCTAAACTTCTTTCGTTTTCTCGTTTGAAGAATTTCCTTCAAAGCAGCCGCCCCAACCCCGCGGATGGCACCCAGACTATAGCGGATTTTTCCTTTCTCCACTTGAAATAAATAACTGCTCAAATTAATGGAAGGAGACAGAATATCAATTTCCTTTTGTTTTGCTTCTAAAATATACTGGCCGATTTTCGTCTCGTTTCCGATGGCGGAGGTAAGCAGGCCAGCCATAAAGTGAACCGGATAATTGGCTTTTAAAAAGGCGAGCTGATAGGCAATTAAGCTATACGCCACGGCATGGCTGCGATTAAACCCATAATTGGCGAATCGGACAATCAAATCATATATTTCATTCGCCAAGGTTTCGCTGTATCCCTTCTTCAGCGCGCCTTGGACAAAATGCTGCCGCTCTTTATCCAACACTTCTTTTTGTTTCTTCCCAACCGCTCTTCTTAACAGATCTGCTTCACCAAGGGAAAATCCTGCCATGATGGATGCAATCTGCATAATTTGTTCTTGATAGACAATGACGCCGTACGTATTCTCAAGGATCGCCTGAAGGTCAGGATGCGGATAATCAATTTTCTGCAGGCCATGCTTCCTGTCAATAAAAAGCGGGATATTTTCCATCGGACCTGGCCTGTACAAAGCGTTGACAGCGACAATATCCTCAAAACGAGTCGGCTTCAGGCGTGTTAACACCTTCCTCATTCCCTCTGATTCAAGCTGAAAAATACCTGTTGTTTCACCTTGAGCTAATAGATTGAAGGTTTTTGCATCATCAAGCGGTATAGAGCCAATATCCAATCTCCTTCCTGTGTGGCGATAGATGGAAGACAGGATCGTTTCAATTAACGATAAATTTCTAAGCCCCAAGAAGTCCATTTTAAGCAGGCCCAGTTCCTCTAAGTATTCCATAGAAAACTGGGTTAAAAAAATCTCACCTGATCCTTGCTGAATCGGAATTAAGTCGATCAACGGCTTCTCACTGATGACAACACCTGCAGCGTGCGTTGAGGTGTGACGGGGCAGCCCTTCCAGTTTCAGCGCTGTATCAAACAATCGGCTATTTAAAGGAGTCTCCTGGATGAACTTCCGTAAACCTTCCGATTCCTTATAGGCATCCTTTAAGGTTAGACCCGGGCGAGAAGGAATAAGCCTTGACATATAATCCAACTCTTTCGTATTAAGACCGAACACCCTTCCGACATCCCTTAAGGCCGCTTTCGCAGCAAGTGTACCAAATGTAGCAATTTGCGCAACATGCAGCTCACCGTATTTTTGTGCCACATATTCAATGACCTCATCCCGGCGATGGTCGGGAAAATCGATATCAATATCAGGCATGGAAATCCGTTCAGGGTTTAAAAATCTCTCAAACAACAGATGATGCTCAAGCGGGTCAACATCGGTTATGTATAATACATAGGCGACTAGGGACCCCGCAGCAGATCCCCTGCCCGGTCCGGTTAAAATCCCCTTTTCCCGTGCGTATCTCATAAAATCCCAAACAATTAAAAAATAATTGCTGAACTGCATCCGCTTAATTACATTCAATTCATAGGCCAGGCGGTCCAAGTACTCCGTTGATGGTTCCTCCGAAATTCTTTCCTTTAAACCTTTTTGACAAAGTTTTTCCAGATATTCTTTCGCCGGCATGCCGTTTTCTGTTGGAAAGGATGGCAGGTACGTTTTGTCTAAATTTATGTTTATATTACAACGTTCAGCAATCCTAAGCGTATTTTCCAGCGCCTCCGGGACATCTGCAAAGCACTCAGCCATTTCAGCAGAACTTTTTAAATAGAATTGGTCACTGCCCAGCTGCTGACGATGGTCGTCCTGCAATTTGTCACCATTTTTAATGGCTAACAGGCATTCATGAGCAAACATATCTTCTTTTTCCAAATAATAGACTTGATTAGTGGCCGCGAGCGGGATATTCCATTCTTTTGAAAGCCGGAGGAGCTGTTCTCTAAGTGTTTTTTCCTGTTCAAGCTGATGGTTTTGAAGGGCAAGATAAAAATTGCCGCGGCCAAAAATACCAGAAAGTTCAAGAGCAAGATCTTTGGCCAAAGCCACTTCGTTTGTTAATAAAGCCTGCTCAATCTCCCCTTCTATTCCCGGTGTAATGGCAATGAGCCCCTTAGAATAAGCCTTGAGCCATTTGTGAGGAAGTCCATTTTCAGCCTTTGTTTGCACCGCACTGGATATCTTTAATAGATTCTTATAGCCTGCGTCATTTTCCGCTAACAACACAAGTGGATATGTTCCTTCTTCCATCCGTTCACTTTCGATATCCACCGTCAGTCCGATAATTGGTTTTATTTGTTGTTTTTTGCAAAGCTTATAAAATTCAATCGTCCCGTACATAACATTCCGGTCGGTTAATGCCAGCGTCCGAAATCCTTTGCTTCGGGCATTCTCCACTAAATCGGATACAGACGCCGTGCTGGTCAATAAACTATAGGCACTATATACATGAAGGTGAATAAAAGACATCCGGTCGCACCTCTCATTCTACTTTTATCTTACTTCCATTATAAAACTTGATATGAAAAAAAGAAAATATGTTCTATTTTTCACTGCCAACTCATATTAAATTGCACTTGTCCATATAAATGTATAAAGATCATTTGGCTAGACAAAGGCGGTTGAAGGAATGAAAGAACTTGGTTTTTTTCCAGCTTTTATCGAAAGCTATTTTATTGCGTTGGGAGTTGTGCTCGGAGGTTCGCTTATTGGGGGGATTGCCTCCTTTATAACTGGACAGCCTCCATTAACAACGGTTTACCGATTATCATCCGCCCTTAGAATTTGGGCGATTGTTGCGGCGATAGGAGGAACTTTTGATACGGTTTATACATTTGAACGCGGTTTTTTAAACGCGGATACGAAAGACCTATTTAAACAATTTCTATTAATTCTTTCGGCCTTGGGCGGTGCCCAGACAGGTGCACTGATTATTAACTGGCTGACCCAGGAGCATATTTCGTCATGAGAATTCCTCCTTATTACCGCAGACCTTCCTGGCAGCGTTTTATTTCCGGAATGGCCGTCGGCGGTGCCATCAGCTGGTGCATATTTTTATATATTTATGGAGTTTTTCAAGAGGACAATGCGAAATTAATCAGAAAGCAGCAGAAGGATATAGCAGAGTTAAAAGACGACGTTAAAATTTGGCAACAAGATTACGCTGAATTGAATAATAAAAATTTAGGAAAAATCACAATTGAAAAAATAAATATCCGAATAACCAACTGGGAGAAATATAAATTAGATCAGTTCAGTGTTTTTCAAACAGAAGAGGCCGTCAGAGATGATATCAAAATCGTACTGGCAAAAGATTTGGAAACAGTCGCTAAAAGCAAAGACATGCTGAAAAAAATCATTGAAAACAAACCATATGAATTAAACGAAAAGCGCTATCGCCTTAAGGTAAAGGAAATGGTTATCTATACCACCCTGACCATACAGTTGGAAATGGAATTCGCTGAATGAAGAAACGGCCTCATCAGGCCGTTTCTTTGTGTATTATTTACAAACTGCATGTAGTTCTCTAAGTACATTATCTACTTCATCCCAAGAATAGATGGAAGCACCTGCCGCTAACGGATGACCTCCTCCGTTAAACTTCCTGGCGACCACATTGATGACCGGTCCCTTTGAACGAAGCCGCACCCTTATTTGGTCACTTTCCTCAATGAAGAAAACCCATGCTTTAATCCCTTTTACATCCCCTAAAGTACTGACTAACAATGACGCTTCTGCAGGTCTTGCATGGTATTCCTCAAGCAGGTCCTTTGTTAGTCTAACTGCTGCAACGCCGTTTTCTTGCATATCAAAGTGCTGCAATATGTACCCATTTAACTTAACAATATTTGGTTCTAGTTCATACATTCTGTCAAACAACTCCGTACGCGAGAAATTAAAGTGGATCAACTCTCCCGCATAGGCAAATGTCTTGTCCGTTGTACTCGGAAACAGAAATCTTCCGGTATCCCCGACAATGCCGCCGAATAACAGCCTTGCTGCTTCATCATTTATTTTTAGCCCTTTTTCTTTTCCATCTAAATAAAATTCATAAATCATTTCGCTGCAGGAGCTTGCAGTCGTATCGACCCACAATAAATGGCCATACGGATCTTCATTTGGGTGATGATCGATTTTAATCAGCATATCCCCCTTGGTATAGCGCTTATCGTCAATCCTTTCTTGATTGGCCGTATCGCAGACTATCACCAGTGCACCCTCATAAACTTCGTCTGCGACTTCATCTAGCCTCCTCATAAAGTGGAGGGTCGGCTCCTCCTGCCCTACCGCATAAATATTCTTTTCCGGAAAAGACGCCTTTAAGATAGCTGCCAATCCGCCCTGTGAACCATAGGCATCAGGATCAGGACGAACGTGGCGATGGATAATAATCGTGTCATATTGTTTGATTGTTTCCAGTATTTTCTCTTTCATATATTCTCCTTTTCAACCATCCTTTTATGAACATTGTAGCATTTTCCTTCAAATACAGGTAAAATATTAGGTGATTTTTAAAATTGGAGGAACATTAGATGCTAGGTTTGGTTTTTCTTATCGTTATTTTATTTGCTTTTTATTTATTTTATAAAACAAAATACATCCGGAGCAATCGTCCTGTTGAAAAGAAATGGCTTTCCGCTAAGTCCAATATTGCCCTCGGGCTTTTTGTCCTTATGTTTGGGATTAATACCATCTTCCTTTCCACCTCAACTGCAGCTTATATTGTTGCAGCCATATTCATTATATATGGAGTCTTATTTAGTTGGGTAGGATTCAAAAAATATAAGCATTACCATCGGTTTGCTATTGAAGAAGCTGAAATGCTTGAGACAGAAAAGTAACATAAGTATAGCCGCTCCCTGAATACGAAGGAAGCGGCTATTTGTCATGTTATCTGTCAATCAATTGGCACATCATCATTGCTTTTCCGACAAGAACGCCTTCATTAAATACTTCCACGTCTACCTTTCCAAACTTTCGACCTACTTCCAGCACTCTTGGATAGATTTCCAATGTGCTTTCCATTTGAACCGGTTTAATAAAGTAAATTGTCATATTTTCGACGACAAGATCGCCTTTTTTATAGTTTTTCAGCACTCGGTTGGCGGCATCGGAGACGATGGTCGTAAATACACCATAGGAAATGGTCCCAAGGTGATTTGTCATTTGCGGGGTCACTTCACAGGTAAAAGCATCTTCCCCTTTATCTTTCCCCTGTAAAATTCCTATCTGATTGGTGACAATATC
The DNA here is from genome assembly GCF_058323225.1 of Neobacillus sp. PVCKKU3. NCBI lineage: Bacteria > Bacillati > Bacillota > Bacilli > Caryophanales > Bacillaceae > Neobacillus > Neobacillus sp. PVCKKU3. The sequence continues at coordinate 117,921 of NZ_JBLVQN010000005.1, read as the reverse complement.
ATCAAGAGTTACCCCCACCTGCGGCTGCCGCTGGTTCATTTGCAGTGCCTTCAGGACATCCTGCCTGCTGATCAGCCCGTCTAAGTGATTGGAGTCGTCGGCTACAGGAAGTACTTCAATACCTTCCCAGACCATCATATGTGCCGTTGAAGCAATACTTGTTTTACCGTTTACAGTCATAGGCTGCCTTGTCATTATTTTATCAATCGTTATATCCATATCCTGCCCCAAAACATCTTTGCTTGTTACCATCCCCTGGATTCTCATGTTATGGTCAACAACAGGGTAGCGGCTATGTGTCGTTTGCTGGTTTAATTCATGCCATCTTGAAACCTTATCGGTTGTTTTTAAATAATAAGTCTCCGATAAGGGTGTTAAGATATCTTCTACTAAAATAATTTCTTTTTTAATTAATTGGTCGTAAATCGCCCGATTTATCATCGTAGCGACAGTAAAAGTGTCGTAGCTTGAAGAGATAACCGGAAGCTCAAGTTCGTCTGCTAGTCGTTTAACTTGCTCCTCCGTGTCAAAGCCTCCGGTAACGAGTACGGCTGCTCCAGCTTTCAACGCAAGCTCATGGGCCTGTGTTCGATTTCCAACAATTAATAGATTCCCCGCCTCAGTGTAGCGCATCATGGCTTCCAATTTCATAGCACCGATCACAAATTTATTAAGCGTTTTATGCAGTCCCGTTCTTCCGCCCAATACTTGACCGTCGACAATGTTGACCACTTCCGCAAAGGTAAGCTTTTCAATATTTTCTTTTTTCTTCCGTTCAATCCGAATCGTGCCAACCCGTTCTATCGTACTGACGTAGCCTTTATTCTCGGCTTCTTTAATGGCACGATAGGCAGTTCCTTCGCTGACACTCATAGCTTTGGCAATTTGCCTGACAGAGATTTTCTCCCCAATCGGCAGTCCATCAATATATTCTAAAATTTGTTCATGCTTTGTCGCCAAGACCTTCACCCTTTATAATCAAATTCCAATCTATCCGTATCCGAAAATGTCTCCAATTTCATTATAAAGTTAAAAAAGCCTTGATTCAATGCGGATTCTCTAAATAGAAATCCCGCTCCTTAATGAAAAGAGCGGGATTTCTTCTTTAATTGCCCCAATTGCTGCTTTGAGATGTGCTTTTTTGGTGTATAAAGAAGCGCGGTAAGATTTCCGGCAATGACCATTAGAGCAAATCCAAGCCAAGCGATTGAAAAAATTCCTTGCGTCCCCTCAGCCGTTACCGAAAGCCTCGGAACCGCAAAATACATCATAAGTGCTGCCAGTAAAATACATAGTAAATATCTATTCTTTTTCATCTTCCTTCCTCCTTAACAGACTGCTTGTTTCATTTTTATGCTATAAGGAGGAAAAAAAGTAGTTAAATTTCGATTGCTTCGCCCGGGTTTAACACTTTTCCGTTTTTCTCTTCAAGTAATTCAATGAATCGATTAGGATCCTGCTTGATTGGCGGGAATGTATTGTAGTGAATTGGCACCACTGTTTTTGCCTCCAATAGCTTAGCGGCATAGGCAGCATCCTCTGGCCCCATTGTAAAATTATCGCCAATTGGAAGGAAGGCCACATCAATTGGATTACGTTCACCAATCAACTTCATGTCGGAAAACAATCCAGTATCGCCTGCATGGTAAATGGTTTTGCCTTCACTGCTAAATAAAACTCCTGTCGGCATGCCGCAATAAATGATTTCATTGTTGTGTGTTGCGTAGCCTGAACCATGAAAGGCCTGGGTCAGTTTAACTGTTCCAAAATCAAAATGACATGCTCCGCCGATATTCATTCCATGTGTTTCAACGCCCTGCCAGCTAAGATATGTAGTCAGATCGGCATTAGCAACAACAAGCGATCCGCACCTTTTCGCGATTGCCACAGTATCACCGACATGGTCATTATGCCCATGCGTTAAAACAATCACATCTGCATGTACTTCCTCGGCCTTTAAATCTGTTAAGCTATTTCCTGTAATAAACGGATCAATTAAAATCGTTTTTCCATTAGTGATAATTTTGACGACAGAATGACCGTGATAAGAAATTTTCATTTCCATTACCCCTTTCAAAAACTATATTAACTACTTCCATAAAAGTTTCGGAAATCCTTCCACAATATACCCATATCAATCTTGTTTTAGCACATCATAAAATCAGATAGTTTACATTTTATTTTTCTATTGATACTCTCAAATAGGAAATGCTTTTAAAAAGGGAGGACCCTGATAATGAATCAACGAATTGAAAAGCTGCAAAGCTGGATGAAGGAAAATGATATTCATGTAAGCTTTGTTACTTCATCTGAAAATGTATTTTACTTAAGCGGCTACTATACAGACCCGCACGAACGATTGCTTGCTCTTGCTGTCTTTCAAGAAGAAGAACCGTTTTTGGTTTGTCCGGAAATGGAGATTTACAATGCAAAAAATGCCGGCTGGCAGCATGAAATCATTGGCTTTAACGACATTGTCAATCCATGGGATATGATTGTAAATGCGATTAAGAAGCGCGGAATTACCGTTGGAAAAGCTGCCATCGAAAAAGAACACATGAATGTGGAACGCTATGAACAGCTTACGGAATTATTCCCAAATGCAGCGTTCATTTCTGCTGAAGAAAAATTAAGACTTCTCCGCATGATTAAGGATGCAGAAGAATTAAAAGCGATTGAAGAGGCGTGCGCCCTTGCAGATTACGCAGTTCAGTTTGGCGCCAGTGAAATTAAAGAAGGGAAAACCGAGCTTGATGTTCTTAACGCCCTTGAATACGCACTAAAGCAAAAAGGCGTAACAGAAATGTCGTTTTCAACTATGGTGTTAACTGGTGCAAACGCCGCCTCTCCACACGGCAATCCAGGCATGACCAGAATTAAAAAAGGCGATTTCATCTTATTTGATTTGGGTGTAATCGTCGACCGCTATTGTTCTGATATTACAAGAACAGTTGCTTACGGGGATATTAACGATAAGCAAAAGGAAATCTATGATACGGTATTAAAAGCACAGTTAGCCGCATTAGAGGCAAGCAAGCCAGGTGTAACAGCAGCTGAAGTTGATTTGACTGCCAGAAGAATCATCGGGGATGCAGGCTATGGAGAATATTTTCCACATCGGCTTGGCCATGGACTGGGAATTAGCATCCATGAATATCCTTCCATAAAGGAAACAAACCAGCTTGTTCTTCAAGAAGGGATGGTATACACTATTGAACCGGGCATCTACGTTCCTGGTGTTGCAGGCGTACGCATTGAAGATGATGTGTATATTACAGCCGATGGAGCGAGAGCATTAACAAAATTCCCGAAAGAGTTACAAATAATAAAGTAACCTGTTTGGATTTTTTTAACATTGAACTGTAGATTAATTTGATGTAACATACAAATATAGGCTGCGTTGTACGTAACAATAATAAAGTTTTAACCTTTAAGCTGTTATAGGGAGTTTAAACATCGAAGCTGGAATGACAAGCCTCTGTCTATATGACGTGGAGGACACGCAGAAAAGCTTCTGAAAACACCCACTTTGAGGAGTGGTGGTTTAAAACTTTCTTATATGAGGTACGGCAAATGCGGCTTTTTAATTTGGGTCTTTCTCACCAGCTTTCATATGAAGCTGGTTTTTATGTTTTTAATACAAAAGGGAGAACCGCTTTGGCGGCCTCCCTTTTTTCCTGTTCCTTACTGACCAAGTAAGCCTTTTGCTTCTCTGTATTCCAGTCCTTGAGCCTCCGCAACCGCCTTATAGGTTACATAGCCGTCTAGTGTATTGATACCTTTTAATAATGCTTCATTTTCTAAACAGGCCTGCCGGTAGCCTTTATTGGCAATCTGAACGGCATAAGGAACGGTTACATTTGTTAAAGCGATGGTCGAAGTTCTTGGAACAGCTCCCGGCATGTTGGCAACAGCATAATGGACAACACCATGTTTAATAAAGGTCGGGTTATCGTGGGTGGTGATTTTGTCGGTTGTTTCAAAAATCCCGCCTTGGTCAATCGCGATATCCACCACAACACTCCCAGGTCTCATTGTCTTAATCATTTCTTCCGTTACCAGCCTTGGGGCTCTCGCACCGGGTATTAATACCGCCCCAATTACTAAATCCGATTCCTTTACTGCTTCAGCAATATTATAAGGGTTTGACATTAACGTTGTGACTTCTGAGCCAAAAATATCATCTAATTGGCGAAGGCGGTCTGGATTCAAATCAATGATTGTCACTTTTGCTCCCAAACCAATCGCCATTTTGGTTGCATTTGTCCCAGCGACACCGCCGCCAATAATTGTCACCGTTCCTCTTTGCACACCAGGTACACCTGAGAGGAGGATTCCCTTGCCTCCATAAACCTTTTCCAAAAATTGCGCACCAACTTGGGCCGCCATTCTTCCTGCAACCTCACTCATTGGGGTTAACAATGGAAGGCTTCCGTTTGGAAGCTGGACTGTTTCATACGCGATACCAACCACTTTGTTTTCGATTAAAGCCTTTGTTAATTCGGGTTCAGGCGCTAGATGCAAATATGTAAATAGGATCAGACCTTCCCGAAAATATTTATATTCACTTGGAATTGGTTCTTTCACCTTCATAACCATGTCCATTGACCAGGCTTTGTCCGCAGATTCAGTTAATTTAGCCCCAGCCGCCAAATAATCATCATCGATGAATCCAGACCCCATTCCGGCTCCTTTTTCAATGTAAACCTCATGGCCGTAGTTGACCAAATTGCTTACTCCTGCTGGAGTCATGGCCACACGATTTTCATTGTTTTTCACTTCTTTAGGTACTCCAATTCGCATTTTCCTTACCTCCAAATCTATTTGTTAAAGATGCCCTGCCATATTCGGCAAGGCATTCATATTTTAATAGTAATAGCCAGACGGATATCCATAGTATGGGTATCCATAACCGTATCCATACGGGGATAACAAGGCTCCTGCGGCCAACCCTGTTAAGAACGGGGCTCCAAAACCGCCGTAATGGCCATAGCCGCCATAATGGCCATAGCCACCATGATGAAATCCTCCGTGCCCAAACCCATGGTGGATTCTCGGGTCACTTGGGTCTGTTATATGATGGTTTATATCTACTATGGTATGACTGGGCATAATATTCATGACGTGGTTCAATTTATTTCTCTCCTCGTTTTTTTATTTTCTCTTTTAAACAAAAAATGGAAATCCTCCGAAGAAAGGAAAACCGAAGCCAAAGCCAAACGGTGGGAAAAATGGCATTCCAAACCCCCATCCCCATGGTCTAAAGCCGAAGCCTCCCCAAAAAAGCCGTGAATCATGGTTTGCACGATTAACATTAGGGTCATAAGGTATTGAGCCTGGAGTCATATACATATTGTGATACATGGTTTACCTCCTCTTTTTCATAATTCACTAAAGAATATGCGTACGCGGAGGTAAATTCTTGGGTAGATGCCCTTTCCAGAATAATTTCATAGACTAATGCACAAATAATAAGGGCTGTTCATTGAACAGCCCCCTCCCCCATTAACTATTCCTCAATTACTGAAAAATCTCCACTTGTCGCTATTGCCGTTCCTTCGCCAATAAAACCGCTGTTATAAGAATTCATAATTTGTTCACTTACCTCAATTGCCCCATTTTCATCAAACTCAAATGAATATTGCTTATTAGGATCAAATTTAGTCATTTACCCCACCCCTTTTTATGTTAGTTACTTCATTATTGTTCGAAAAATTGCAACAGTTATTCGTTGTTAAATATTGTATAATCAAGGTGAGGAGATGATAATCATGGGACTTAAATATCAACATATTTTAGTCGCGATAGATGGATCAAAGGAAGCGGATTGGGCTTTTAAAAAGGGGATTGAAGTCGCAAAAAGGAACAATTCCAGCCTTCTATTAGTTCATGTCATTGATACTAGATCATTTGCCTTAATTGAAGCCTATGACACGGTTGTTGGAGAAAGAGCAGAGAAACTAGCCAAGGATATGCTTGAAAACTACAAAAAACAGGCAGAGGATGCCGGTCTCTCAAATGTTCAGTATGAAATTGATTTCGGTTCTCCTAAAGTAAGGATTCCTAGGGATTTGGCTAAGAAGCATAATGTGGATTTAATTATTTGCGGTGCAACCGGAATGAATATGGTGGAAAGATTCTTTATTGGCAGCGTTTCTGAGCATATTACCCGCTACGCGCCATGTGATGTTCTCATCGTCCGTACCTCAAAAGATATAGAATAAAGACATACTGCACGAAGCTAGATAGGCTTCGTGCTTTATTTTGAACTTTTTTGCGTGAATGCACCATAGATGTGTAGTAAAATAAAATCAACCTATAATTGATCTTTGGAGGCTTCTATGAAAGAGGACTTTACATTCGACTCACGTCTTGGCATTTATATACCTGATTTACGGGCGGATTGGAATCAGTACAGCAAAGCAAATCAAGAAGCTATTCTCTATTGTTGGGAACGGATACGAGGTTCGATTCCCGACCGAATTGCGGACCTGGAACAGGAAATCAATCATAAACAAGCACAGCTTTACGATGAAAATGACTTCCCCCGCTCTTGTCAATTAAACACAGAAATCTCCGAATTGGCTTCCATCATCAATGATTTATGGCTCTGGTACCGTGCAGACCAAAGAGTTTCAGGAAAAGTTCATCTATAAAAAGATAAGGGCCATAACCTCACTGCTACGGAGTATTAGAGCAGTGCTAGGTAATGGCCCCTTATCATCCTATAAATCTTTTTTAATTTCTTTTACGACATGGCCGATTTCGGGCAAAATCAGTTTGTTCATAGCAAGTTTTACAGCGCCGGAGGAGCCTGGTGTTGAGAAAACAGCTTTATTTTTAATAACGCCTGCAACTGCCCTTGAAAGTATAGCCGCAGAACCAATATCCTCTTGATAGCTCAGGATGCGAAAGATTTCACCGAATCCGGTCATTTCCTTTTCAAGCAGACTTTGAACCGTTTCAATTGTTACATCCCGTTTGGCAATTCCTGTTCCGCCATTTGTCAGGATCACATCAATATCCTCACGCTCACAGCCTTTCAGTATTTCCTCCTGAATGGGCAGAGCCTCATCCTTTACAATACAGTATTCAACAACCTTGTGGCCTGCTTCCTCGAGCAAATCAATCATCAATCTGCCGCTTTTATCCGTCTCTTTGTTACGTGTATCACTAACTGTCATCACTTTACAATTCACTTGAATCTGGGCCGATTTTCTATGTTCTTGAATACTCATTCGCCAAACTCCTCTTTTTCTTTTAAATAACGAAGCTGATAATATTTCTGAGCTAGTTCCGTCACCTTCCTCGTCAGTTGATAATTGGCGCCTGCTCCAATTGCCATACTGATTAGCGGAACCCCTTGAACAAGTTTTTTTCTGAATAATGTAATGACCACTGCTTTAAACAGCTGCTGAAGTGGCTGCTCAAGCCATGTGATATCTGTTATCTCTTCTGTTCCTTCATAAAAATAAGGATTTTCATTCTGCTCCAATTCAGCCATTATAGTGGCCCAGCCATCTTTTTTCATTCTTGGCGGCAGCGTTGCTGTATGAAATACCTTTAAAGAAGTCATCAATTCATAGGGAGTGTTGACTTCAAAACCATAGGACATGGCAATTAATTGAACGACTCTTAAATTAATTACTGCAATGGCTGGAATATCCGTCCCAAGCAAAAGTTTCCCGCCGGTCCCTGCCAAACCACCCTGGATAAACGAATATAGCCGGTGTTTGGCAATTTGCTGTTCAGCTATGTATTGCAATTGATCGAAATCCAATTGCCTTAGGTCTTCTATTTTTTCTGTGTCCTTGTTAAAAATTCTCGCAGAGGTGATGATTCTGTCCTTTGCATCCATTTGAAGCTGTGAGCCTTGGATAATTCCGTGCAAATGAAACAGCCAGCTGTCTAGACCTGAAAAAAACTGCCTTTGAAGATTCTCTGGCATCATGGAGAAGGACCGTTCCAAATATTTTTCATAGGTTAGTTGAAAGTCGTTTGCTTCATAGCTTAATAAGTTTTTTTCCCATTGCCGGATTTCTGCTAATTTTTTTCTTTCCTGGTCTGTTAATGGCATGCTTCCATCCCACCCTTTGAAAGCCTTTTTTATTCAGTATATCATATTAAAATTCAATGATAAAAAGGCAAAAGCCGCATTATTTTAGCCTTTGCCTTTTTATGAATTAATGAGATGCTGCTAAGCGCTGCACGTCCCTAGCTATCATTACTTCTTCGTTAGTTGGGATGACCAATACTTTAACCGGTGAATGCGGATAGTTGATAAACGCTTCTTTACCTCTTACCTTGTTAAGAGCAGGGTCCCAGTAAACTCCCATAAACTCCAGACCTTTTAAAACATTTTCACGAATTACATCGCTATTTTCTCCGATACCCGCTGTAAAAATAATCGCATCGACACCGTACATACGGGCTGCATAGGAGCCTAGGTATTTATGAATTCGATTTGAAAACACGTTTAACGCAAGCTTCGCCCGTTCATTTCCTTGCTTTGCCTCGATTTCTATATCGCGGAGGTCACTTGAAAAACCGGACACGGCCAGCATTCCACTCTTTTTATTTAAAACATCCAATACTTCTTCAGCCGTTTTCCCTGTTTTCTCCATGATATATGGAATAAGAGCAGGGTCAATATTTCCTGAGCGGGTCCCCATCGTAACACCGGCAAGTGGTGTAAAACCCATGGAGGTATCAATCGACTTACCTCCTTGAATGGCTGTAATACTTGCCCCATTTCCCAAGTGGCAGGAAATTAACCGCAGTTGTTCAATCGGACGGCCTAATAATTCAGCAGCCCGCTGTGAAACATATTTATGGCTGGTTCCATGGAACCCATACTTACGGATGCCATATTTTTTGTAATATTCATATGGCAGACTATAAAGGTAAGAGCTCGCAGGCATGGTTTGGTGAAATGCGGTATCGAACACCGCCACTGCCGGAACATTTGGAAGCGCCTGTTTGAATGCCTTAATTCCGGTAACATTGGCCGGATTGTGTAACGGAGCGAGCTCCGATAATGCTTCTATTTTATTTAATATCTCGTCTGTAATGATAACAGAATCGTTAAATTCTTCTCCTCCATGGACGACACGATGGCCAATTCCCTCGATTTCGTTTAAGGATTTGATAATACCAAGTGATGTCAGTTTATCTAACAGCATTTTAACGGCTACTTCATGATTGGGGATATCAAGTGTCTCTTGAATTTTTTCACCGTTAGCAGTGATATTGAAAATGGAATCATTCAATCCGATTCTTTCAATTAACCCTTTTGTAATGACTTCCTCTTCCGGCATTTCAAATAATTGAAATTTTAAAGAGGAACTACCTGCATTAATTGCGATTATTTTTGCCATTTGCTAAACGCTCCTTTTTTAAACCGATCTATATACATATACCCACTTTTATTTTGTGCAAACCGTTCTTGTTTATCTCCCTCAATTTCACATTTAAACACTGAAGAACATACATTTCAAGGTCAATTTCGAGTGGCAGCGTTTTCGGCAAATAATAATTATATTCCCATTTTTCTTAAAATAAAAAAAGGTGACTTTTAACGTCACCCTTTGTTTTCCTGGAACCATTTTTCAATATTCACTAAAATTTTATCCATTTCCTGACGGTTGGATAGACTTGGAAGGTTGACAAGCAACGCCTGCTTTGGCGGCTTTATCTCCTCGCCTTTTTTCTGCAAAATCAAAATGCTTTTCGCGGAATTTTTATCACGGAACATGCTGTTCGGCAGCTGCATAAGCCCTTGAATGATTACCTCTTCCTTTAAATACTCATGGAGTTGTCCAGCTTGGGGGCTCTCAAAAAGACCATTAGGGATAAGGAAGAATAAATAGCCCCCCGGTTTCGTATGGCGGACGCTTTGCTCAATAAACAAATGATGCGAATAGGAATGACCCTCTTTCGCTTGTAGCTGGTAATCTGCTGCTCGAATATCATTTGGATAAAATCCAATCGGCAAATCCGCCGCTACTGCATCAACTGATTCAATAAATAATGGTTCAAGGCTATCCTGATTAAAGAACTGGACTGGATTTTCTTGTAAATTTGCATTTACATAAGCAAGCTTTATTAAAAGATCATCAATCTCTACCCCAACAGCCGCAATTTCTTTATGAACATGGTTTAGTATCGTCATTAATAAATTCCCGGTACCAACTGCAGGGTCAAGCAAACGGAAGGATGGTTTTTTAATAAAACGCTCAACCAAATACGCAATGAGCATCCCAACGGAATCAGGAGTCATTTGATGGTTGGGCTGAACATTTTCTTTCATACCTTTTAAAATAACCAGCTGAAATGCCTTACGAATATCCTCATTTGAGTATTTCTCCAAATCTATCTCTTCATATTGCTTTTTCAATCTTTTTAGCGTTAATTCACTTAGTTCTTCCTGAAGGATAGACGCTTGGAAAAGATTCTCGCCGGTCTCAGCTAAAGCTTCCAAAAAAGAACAATCCAATTCTTCCTGTAAGACTAAAGCTGTTTCATTAAACATTGTAAACAATTTTTCAGTTGAAGAAATATTCATATTACACCTCACTATAAATGTAAACTTGCCGACTGGCGAGTCCGATAGGACGAAGACAGAGGCGTAGTTGAATTTATGCGTTAGGAATGTATAAATTTGTTAAAATTTATACTTTCCTATTAGCAAAAAAGACCCCGCCGCGGCGGAGGCCTTCATTTAATTATTACTTCGCGCTTTTTGCTGCTTCAAGAGCGGCTTCGTAATTTGGATGATTCGTAGCTTCGCTTACATACTCAACATATGTTACAGTATCGCTTGAATCTACCACAAATACAGCACGAGTTAATAATCTTAAGCCTTCGATTGCTACTCCATAAGCTTCTCCAAAAGAAAGGTCACGGTGGTCAGATAAGGTTTGGACATTTTCGATGCCAGCTGCTGCACACCAGCGTTTTTGAGCAAATGGAAGGTCCACGCTTACAGTTAAAATTTTAACATTACCTAAACTGTTTGCTTCTTCGTTAAAGCGGCGTGTTTCTGCATCACAAACCCCAGTATCCAATGATGGAACGGAAGTAATTAAACGAACCTGCCCCTTGGTGTTGTCTAAAGTAACTTCTGATAAGTCATTGGCAAGTACTGTGAAATTAGGAGCTTTGTCTCCTACTTTTACCTCATTGCCTAATAGAGTAACCGGATTTCCCTTAAATGTAACATTTGCCATCTTTACATCCTCCTTTGTCAGTTCAAGTAAACCAGGCACTAAAACCTGCTCACTTGGAATATGTACAGAGTAAATATATCCTTTCAATACTATTTTTGCAATTATTAAGACTTTTAGAAAGAACACATTTTTAGAGCCTCCATCATGAAAAAAGTTAACCTTCCTAAAGTGGTTTGGAAGATTAACCTTTCAACTTATATATCAAAATCATGTTTTGCCTGGTTGTTTTGATATTGCGGGCTGCTCTGCTGTTTTGCTTCATCCTTTTTCGCGAACATCTGCTGAATCTTGTCAACTGCCTGAGGGGCAAGCTCAAGGATTTTCTCATATAAGTGTGTGCTTTCGTCTAAATGAAGCATCTTAACCCCTTGTGAATTGACAATTAAAAAGGCAATTGGGGTAATCGATACACCGGCACCACTACCGCCGCCAAACGGAAGCTTTATCCCGCCCTGGCTTTGGCCCCCTTGACCGCCTTGTCCTTGGCCTTGTGATGTATCCATTTTGAACTCGCTGCCTCCCGCTGCAAATCCAAAGCCTACCCTGGAAACAGTCAGGATGACACTTCCATCCGGAGTTTCCACAGGATCTCCGATGATGGTGTTTACATCAATCATTTCCTTTAAGCTTTCCATCGCTGTCGTCATTAAACCTTGAATTGGATGATCAGACATAGCAGTCTCCTCCTCTTTCAAATTGAATTGGTTCTATCATTTGTAAAATTAGATTTGTTTTTGAAAGGCGGTTTTCCCCCCTTCCAAAATTTAATCAGTTTTAATCCTGCCAAAATAGCATACCCGATTCGAAACTGAAAAATACATTGAAAATAAGTTTGGACTACGCTTCCTTGAAACTGGGGAGTTATGCTTAATTTTGGCGTTGTTTTTAGTTTTAAATATTGACTGAGAACCCCGATAACCGACCCTTTCAATGTCCAAAGAGCTCCTGTCAAAATAGCTGTATGTGCTGCATCACCTATACCAATCATAGTCTGCCATTCAAATTCTTTAATACTTATTTTTCGTAAAAATTTCCTGATGATAATTTGGAGTCCCTTTACTTTTTTTAAGAGATCCTGGGTACGTTTCCAGTAGGACTTTACGTCTTTATCTGTAATTTGGGTCCAGTTCGGTTTGGAACTTTCGGCCTTTCCTGTTTCTGTGCTGCTTTTAACAACAATGCTCGGGGAATCTTCATCTACCTTAATTAATGGGATGCTTTTCTTATACCTAATAAGTCCAAACCAGATCCTAAACTCTACCTTTAAGTCATCATTATCATTGTGATGGAAATAAGTCAGCAGAATCGTCAGTTTAGTGAAAAGGATGAGAATAAATAAGAGCAAAAGAATTATCAGGGATGCCAACAGCCAGATCAACGTTTTCACAACCTTTCAACCTGCTATTATTTCCCATAGAAAAAAAAATAAACCTGCCGAATTGAATCGGCAGGCTGTATTATGATTCAGTATGAATAACGGTCGTATCAGTAAAAAGGTCATGCAAACCTTGTTTTTTAGGTAAAAAGGCGACGATTATATAGCCGATAACGATCGTGGCAGAAATAAAGCGGCCAATCCATTCCCTAAACAAAACTGTCCCCCATGTAAGCCTTTCCTGATCAAGGTTTATGACCTTAAGTCCAAATACCATTTTTCCGAGCGTTTGGTTAAAAAACTTGGTCATCAATACAAAATATAAGTAAAAGATCACGGCTGATGAGATAGAAACAGGTGAAAACATATTAAATTCAGATAAAGATATATCCAATAAGCGGAAAAGAGGATTAATTAATATTCGCTCTATACTGCCTACAACGATCAAGTCGAGCAGAAATGCCCAAAAGCGCATCCAAAAACCTGCGTATCGAACAGGCCTTACTTCATTCGTGTCCATCTGCTTTCCCCCTATTCCGCATATAGATACATGAGACGCGGTGAATTTGGTTTGGAAAGGATTTTCATCAAACCGGCCATTTCCGCACTGTCGCCTAGCCATTTTTGTGCTTGAAATTGAAACATGGAGGCAAAGCCAAGGTCATCCGTATAACGGACTACTTTTGCACCTTTTAGCTTTTCATTTTTCTTCATTTTCGAAATAACATCATCTAGGTATCCAAACCCATCAATCAGCTTCAATTCCTTAGCCTGATGTCCGTCGTAAACACGGCCATCAGCAATCTGTTTAACCTGGTCGATCGTCATCCCCCTGCCATCTGAAATGACTTTAACAAATCCGTCATAAGAGTTATCAATCATCTTTTGTAGGATTTGCCGCTCTTCCTCGGTCATTTCTCTTGTCGGACTCATAATATCCTTATACTTACCGCTTTTTATCGTGACAAAATCAACGCCGTATTTATCTGCCAGCCCTTTATAATTGATTCCCTCCATGATTACCCCAAGGCTCCCTGTCAAAGTCTCAGGACTCGCATAGATCTTCTTAGCAGCGGTTGAAATATAATAGCCTCCTGAAGCGGCCATGGAGCCCATTGAAATATATACCGGCTTTTTCGTTTGTTTCTGAATTTCCTTCAGCTTATCGTGAATTTCCGCACTTTCAACGACCCCACCACCTGGGGAGTTAACCCTGATAATGACCCCCTTGACGGAATCATCCTCTTTAATATGGTTCAGTTTTTTCATAAAGCCCTGATGATTATAGCCAGAGTTTTGCAAGAGCGAGCCCGTTTCTCCTGTGTCCTGAATGACCCCATCTACATCGAGAATGACTATTTTTTTTAATTCGCTTCCATCATCCACAACTTCTTCCGTAAAGGGTTCTTCCCCTGCGGCCATCAATTCACTAAAATCTGTTTTGATACCTTTAAAAGCAAATGCTGATAAAAAGTTTATTAGAATTGAAAAAATAAATAATGCCGCAGCAATTCCAAGTGCGGCCCAGCGTTTACCACTCATAAATATCCCCCTTTTTAACGATTCTGTTAAATTTCCCTGGCTGTTCTCATATTGTTTCAAAAAAATGCTAAACTAATTTGAGATTACTATTATTTTATCAAAATTTGGATTTTAACAGGACTATAATACATTAATTTTTTCCAGGAGGTCTAATATATGCCAGAAAGGCAAATGATTTATTATGATTATAAACACGATAACGATACCCTCATTAAAGCCGCCCCTCTTTTTGAAGCCACTGAACGCTATGGTTTTACGATTGTCGATGATTATCGTAAAGCAAATATCATTGCTAGTATCGGGGATGACGGGTCTTTTCTTCAGGCCGTCAGAAAAACCGGTTTTCGGGAAGATTGCCTTTATATGGGGATATCCACAAAAAACAATTTAAATATGTATTGTGATTTTCGTATTGGCGAAACCTCAAATATGATTAATGCCATGCTGAAAGAACAGTTGGAGGTCCGCCGCTATCCGCTTATCGACGTTTCTGTAGATGGGATAGGAACTTTTACGTGTCTCAACGAATTCAGCATCCGCTCGTCCATTATTAAAACTCTTGTCATTGATGTTTTTGTGGATGATGTGCATTTCGAAACCTTCCGTGGGGATGGGCTGATTGTTGCGACACCAACGGGAAGCACTGCCTATAATAAGTCAGTGCGGGGTGCGGTCGTTGATCCGCTTCTCTCCTGCATGCAGGTAAGCGAGGTTGCTTCAATTAACAACAACAATTACCGGACACTTGGCGCATCGTTTATTTTGAGCGGAGAAAGGGCGCTTACACTTAAAGTTGTTTCAGAGGAAAATGATTACCCGACCATGGGAATGGATAATGAAGCACTTAGCATTCGCCATGTTGATAAAATTAAAATTCAGTTAACTGATAAAAAGTTAAAAACGCTGAAATTAAAGGACAACTCCTTCTTTGAAAAGGTAAAAAGGACGTTTTTATAATTTTTTGATTGTCCCTACTAAAGAGGCCTGTTGATTTCCGCTCCGAGCACTCGCTTTCCGCGGGGAGGTCCCTGGAGTGCCAATCAACAGACTTGTTGAAAAGTCTTATATTAATAATATTATAACGAATTAACGCTGTTGTTCGAAAATGAGTATAATAAAAGGCTGTCGATAGTTCTCGACAGCCTTTTATTATATTGCTCTTTTTTCTTTTCTCCATTTGAACTGTTTTCCCGGTAGTAGCTTTGTTTTGGATAGGGAGTAGATGGTTAATGCTGACCAAATAAAGATGAAGGATAGCAATTGCACTTTTGAAAAATGTTCATTATATACAAAAATCCCTAAAAGTAAGGTCAGTGTCGGTGCAATATATTGCAAAAAGCCAAGTAATGATAATGGAATTTTTTGCGCTCCCTTTGCAAAATATAAAAGAGGTACTGCTGTTGCGACACCTGCCCCTATTAAGAGCAAATCCGTGCCAATTCCTTTATGCAAAAACGCCATGGACCCGTTGATAAACAAATATCCTATATAAATAACTGCAAGCGGTGTAACCACTAGTGTCTCTAAAGTCAATCCGACGGATGATTCAACGTTAACAAGCTTTTTTACAAGCCCGTATAATCCAAACGTCAGCGCCAAAACAATGGCAACCCACGGGAATGTGCCATGGGAGATGCTGATTATTAATACGCCAATGGCTGCCAGCCCAAAGGATATATATTGATAAAATGATAGCTTTTCTTTCAGGACAATCATTCCTAATAAAATACTGACCAGTGGATTTATATAATATCCAAGGCTTGTTTCAATCATATGGCCATTATTGACCGCCCAAATGTAAGTAAACCAGTTTACACTTATTAATAAGGACGCCAATATTAATGCGTACATTTGTTTTTTATTTTTCGCGAAGCCTCTTAAAGTCTCTGTAAATAGTCCCATTTTCCTCGTGAAAATAAGTATAAAAAGCATTAAAACAAACGACCAAACAACACGGCTGGCAAGGATTTCTTCCGCTTGCACATCCCCTAAAAGTTTCCAATATATTGGCAGCAATCCCCAAAGTAAATAGGAAACAGCGGCATAAATAACCCCTTGCTGCGTTTCATTCTTATTCATTAATTCCGCATCCCCAATTCTTTCTATTCTCGAAATACTCCTTATTATAACTTGAAACAGCAATGATTGGGGATTTTTCTGCCTGACAAATTTTTCATTCTATTTTTAAAGGCACACGGTTTACCGTGTGCCTTTAAGAAAACATTTTATAGATTTTTGGCTGATTCCAATTCCTTTTGACGCAGCTCAATTCTTCGTATTTTTCCGGAAGTGGTCTTTGGTAGTTCTGGGATATACTCTATTTTTCTTGGATACTTATATGGCGCTGTCAGCGTTTTGACATGCTCCTGAAGGGTTTTCGTCAATTCAGGGTCAGCTTGGTTCACATTCTCTGTTAGAACAACAAAGGCTTTAACGATATTTCCACGGACTTCATCTGGACTTGCCACAACCGCACATTCTTTGACAAACGGGTGCTTAACAAGGGCATCCTCCACTTCGAATGGTCCAATCGTATAGCCGGAGCTGATAATGATATCATCGCCTCGTCCTTCAAACCAGAAATAGCCGTCTTCATCCATTTTCGCTTTATCTCCGGTGACATAATAATCACCGCGGAATTGCATGGCTGTTCTTTCAGGATCTTTATAGTAGTTTTTAAACAGGGCAGGGGTTTCGACGTGTACAGCAATATCGCCTACTTCACCAACGCCGCAAACTTGACCTTCTTCATTAATGATTTCAACGCGATTGCCAGGCGTTGGTTTGCCCATGGAACCTGGTTTCAACTCCATACCTTTTGTAACTCCAACAAGCAATGTATTTTCTGTTTGACCATAGCCATCTCGAACATCCAAATGGAAATATTTACGGAATGTATCAATAACCTCACGATTTAGTGGTTCGCCAGCCGATACAGCACTATGAAGATTTGGCAGCTGATAGTCAGCTAAATTATCGACCTTAGCCATTAAACGATATTCGGTTGGTGTACAGCATAATACATTAACGTCATATTTCTGAAGAAGGCTTAAATATTTTTGCGGCTCAAATTTGCCGTTGTAAACGAATCCTGTTGCCCCTGACCCTAACACCGACAGGAACGGACTCCAAATCCACTTTTGCCACCCAGGGCCGGCAGTCGCCCAAACCGTATCGCTTTCTTCAATGCAAAGCCACTTGGCTGCTGCTGTCCGTAAGTGTGCAAAAGCCCACCCATGCGTGTGAACAACCCCTTTAGGGTTGCCTGTTGTACCCGATGTATAGGATAAGAAAGCCATGTCATCACGGTTGGTTTCCGCAAGAAGAAATATATCTGATGCTTCTTTCATTTCAGCATCCAATCGTTTCCAACCTTCCACGTCGGCCCCGATTGTAAACTTGACTAGTTTTTGTACTTCTGCAATGTCTTTAAATTGGTCGACATATGGATAATAGCTAATGAGTGCTTTTACATCACCATGGGTAATACGGTACTGAAGGTCCTTCTCCCTTAGCATTTCCGAGCTTGGGATTACAACCATACCTGCTTTTAATGCAGCCAGATAGACAACGTATGCCTCAATCAACCGCGGGACTATGACAAGAACTACATCGCCTTTTTGTAACCCATTCTGGGCAAAGACATTGCAGGCTTGATTAACTTGCTTCATTAAATTTTCATATGTAATTTCTTTTGTTTCACATGATTCATTCTCCCATTTAAGGGCTAATTTGTGTGGGTCCTTCGCAAACTGCTCAACCTCGGCAACAAGATTGTATTTTTCCGGTGCAATTAAATCTTCCCGCTTCATTAATATCCCCTCCACTTGGTAACAATGTATTATATTTGATGTTATTACCTAGTCCCAATTATACGCCCTTTTCTGAAAAATAAAAAGAGAGAGCGAGAAAAAATCCCGCTCTCTGTAGCCATCATATTCTTTTTTAATTAACGAGCAAATCCGCCGCCTAATTGTGATTCAGCCATAGCTACTAGACGTTTAGTGATTTCACCACCAACAGATCCGTTAGCGCGTGAAGTAGTGTCTGCACCAAGGTTTACGCCAAATTCTTGAGCAATTTCAAATTTCATTGCATCAAGAGCTTGCTGAGCACCATTTACTAGTAATTGGTTAGAGTTGTTGTTAGCCATCTATACTCACCTCCTTGTGAGTATAGAATGTGTAGAACACTAAAGCTTCATGCAAAATCAGAATTGGTAAATGTTCACAAAATATACTTAAATACGTTTAAAATAATTCACTGAATTTCGAATGAGGTTCACTGTCAGGTTTTATTAAAAGCGTTTCAACTTCCTGTACAGCCTCTTGAATTAATGGGTCAAAATCGAAATAACTTTCGTATTGATTCACTTTTTCTCTTTTTGGCTTTGTTTTCGGTGATGCTGGCACAAAAATAGTACAGCAATCTTCATACGGCCGATTGGAAATTTCAAGTGTATCAATTTCACTCGCGATTTTAATAATATCCGTTTTGTCCATTGAAATCAAGGGACGTAAAATCGGTGTATTTGTCACTTCATTAATCGCATACATGCTCTCAAGTGTTTGGCTGGCAACCTGGCCAAGGCTTTCGCCGGTAACAATGGCCAACCCCTCTTGTTTTATGCGGATTTCATCCGTAATGCGGAGCATCATTCTTCTTGTTGAAGTCATGGTATAATTTTCAGGCACCTGTTCGCGGATGGCCTGCTGAACATCGGTAAATGGTACAATATGAAGCTTTAATGAGCCGCCTGCCATCTCGGCCAGTTTTTTTGAAAGGTCAATAACTTTTTCTTTCGCACGTTCACTAGTAAAAGGCGGACTGAAAAAATGAACTGCTTCAATTTCCAGGCCACGCTTCATTGCCATATATCCCGCTACCGGGCTGTCAATTCCTCCGGAAAGCATCAACATGGCTTTACCGCTTGATTCTGAAGGAAGTCCGCCCGCTCCTTTTATCGTTTCGCAGGACAAATAAACGGCCTCTTTACGTACCTCTACCCGTAAATTAATATCGGGATTTCGAACATCCACCTTAATCCCGGGTATGTTTGTTAATAAATGGCCGCCTATAGCATTATTAATTTCATCTGTATTCAGATCAAAGGTTTTATCTGATCTTTTGGCTGTTACCTTAAAGGTTTTCCCCTCTTTAAAGAGAGACTTTACTAATGTTAAAGACACTTCTTTAATGGACTCCATTTCCCTCTCGACCTTTATGGCCGGGCTGAAGGACTGAATCCCAAATATATTCTTTAATTTTTTGATGATTTCTATCCCATTTTCTCCATTTAATAGGACATACATCCGATCGCGGCTAGCTTCAATTTTGATATTTGGAAACGGGGTCAGGGCAATTCTCACACTTTTTCTAAGTTTATCAACAAACTTATTGCGATTTCTTCCCTTAGTAGATATTTCCCCGTAGCGGATTAATATACGGTCATAATTCATTTGTTCATTACCCTTCCTAAATGTTTTACTGTTTCCTCTATCGCTAAGATCGCCTTCCTTGCTTCTTCTTCTGTATTTTCAAAGGAAAGGCTGATTCTTATTGCACTTTCAGCAAGGTCTTCAGGCACTCCCATTTGAAGCAAAGTATTGCTAGGGGCCTTCTTTTTTGAAGAGCATGCACTCGTGGTCGATACAAAAATGTTTTTCTGCTCAAGTGCATGAATGAACACTTCTGATTTGATCCCTTTTAAAGAAAAATTTAAAATATGCGGTGCTGAGTTTTCTATCGGAGTATTGATTTGAATCTCTTCCATTTCATTTAACTTATTTCTTAACAGGTTTTTAAGCTTAACCATGCTCTCCATTGCTTCAGCACTTTTATCCAGTGTCATCCTGAGTGCTTTGGCCATTGCAACCGCACCGGCGACATTTTCCGTACCACTTCGGATTTTCCGTTCCTGATTCCCTCCGGAAAAAAGCGGTGCTATCCTGATTCCTTCACGAATAAAAAGGGCACCTGTCCCCTTTAGTCCATGGATTTTATGAGCCGATATAGATAATAAATCTACCCTGCTTTCGTATATGTTTATAGGAACCTTGCCAATTCCCTGAACCGCATCAACGTGGAATATAACGGATGGGTAGCTTTTTAACATGTCCCCTATTTCCTTAATGGGCTGAATTGTACCGACCTCATTATTGACCTTCATGATAGAAACCAAAATAGTGTCTTTTCTAATCGAGCTTTTTACATTTTCAGCAGATACACGCCCATCCTTATCAACAGGGAGGCGGGTTATTTCAAAGCCTTCCTGCTCAAGCTGCTCCATTACAGTTAGAACAGATGGATGCTCCACACTTGATGTAATCAGGTGGCGCCCCCTGTTTCGGTTACCTAAAGCTGCCCCTTTAATGGCAAGGTTATTGCTCTCTGTACCACCCGAGGTAAAATATAATTCATTCGTTTTAACCCCAATGAGCTTGGCTGTTTGTTCTCTTGCCTGGGAAAGAAGCTTTTCTGCCTGTCCCCCGAAACCGTGCAATGAAGAGGGATTCCCAAAATATTCACTCGAAACAGTTAGAAATGAGTTCAATACTTCCTTATATGGTTTAGTTGTTGCACTATTATCAAAATAAATCATGGTTTACAACCTTCCTTTAACACCTCTGCCGAAATAAATCTTACCATAAATTATTATCTTGAAAAAGCAAATAAAAAATTGCTGATAGGCGAGTCCGATAGGATGAAGACAGAAGCGTAGTTGAATTTATACTTTAATATTAGCCAAAGAAAAAAAACCGATATGACAAATCGGTTTTTCCTAATCAATGGTTACAGGTGTCTTAATTTTTTTCAATGCATCCGGGTCAATCCCCTCAATCGTAGCAGCAGCCTGCTCTAATGCCTCTTGATAATCATAACGGCGAAAAGCCTCTTCTGCATTTCTTAATCCATTTGCAACAGAAGGATACTGACTCCGGTATCGATTCCCGTATTGGATGGCCTTCTCAGCAAGCATAACATTTTCTATCAATTCCAAAGTAGAATTTACCAATTTATCAACTGATAGAACAGCAATCTCTAAATACTGATTTAGTGCCGCTATATTAAGAGGCTTTTCCTCGAGCTGGTATCTCACATTTTGGATGCTCTCGTTCGTATCCTCCAATAAATACCGATATTCTTCAGGCAGTCCTGGAACATTTTGTTTTTGAACAAGGCGGAAGGTTTCTCCAACCTTTTTCGCCAATTCTTGGACTTTGTCTCTTGCTTCCAGTTCGTCCTTCCTAAGAGCTTGAAGTTTAAAGGCAAATGTTTGCTGCTCCTCGCGTATAAGGTCTAAGTGTTCCTTTATTTCATTTAACTCTTCACCCATGATGGACTGAGCTGTTTGGTTTTGCTTTATTTTCTCTGATAATATTTCATAGCGTTTATAAACAGCCGCAAGCTCTCTTTCCAAATTGTTCAGTGTTTCCAAATCCTGATCAGCCAATTGGTAGGTAGCCTGTACATGAAGGACTTCCGATGCGAGATAATTATTCGCTTCTTCCGCCTCAGCAAGCAGACTGCTGGCAGCCTGTTCATTTTTCTTTACAAAATGCTTGGCATGTACCTCTTTTTCTAAAAGGTCCAAAAGAATATCGACCCGCTGTTTTATTTCTTTATTTCCATCCTGAGCCTGATCAACTTCGCTTTTTTCAACTAAAGCTAAATTTTCTCTGATTTTTTCCTCGAGACGCTCTATTTCTGTTTCCACATGGACATGTTCTAAATAGTACCCCTGTTCCATCATTTCCCGTAAACCAGACCTTACCTCGGCCAACTGGTTTGGAATCAGTGACTGACATTCAATTAAAAGTTGCGGAATTAAATCCATATTATTCTTTATACCATTTAGTTTATCGTGAATGAATAGTACGACTTCACGTGCCTCCAAGTAATTTCCTTGCTCTGTTTTTTCATCGAATTCATGAAATTTCCCCATGACCTCAGTAAGCGCCGCTTCCAGATGTTTCTCGGAATTGCCAAAGCTATGGCGATGCGCGAGCAAGGTTTTCTTTGTTTCTCGATACAGTTCCTTTAATTCCTCAATTTCTACACGGTTCTTTTCCTCACTGCCGACCAGTTCATGAAGCTCTTCGATAATTTTGTTAACTTGATTTTCAGTTTCTTGTAATTTTCCCGTGATTTTGCTTTGGGCCTCTTTGGCTTTTTTGAATCTATAGCGGTCTATGTATTCTTCTGCATCAAACAGCATTTCTTCCAAATCCGGCAGCTTGACAGTCACAATATCGTCCCATTCATTCCGCCAGCGCTCAAAAAGCTCCTCTGTTTGTCCGGTCATATTAAGCTGTTTTACTTTAGCCATTTCATCAGGGATTGGTCTATTAAACAAATCAATTTTCCAGGCCTCGAGATGGTCCATTTCTTTAAAATGCTTTTTCTTTATTAGATACCCTAATACAAATATCGCAAGGATAAGGATGAATAACCCTATTATATATTTCACTTGCAAGCCTCCTGTTCCGAACAGCTGTCATTCTCATCTATTTAAAAAATCCGTTAATGATTAAATTCGATGCCTTAATGATACCATGTATACGACAATTTTTGACTAGTAATTTCAATTTTTTTGTAAAAGAAAATCAAAAAAAGCACTCAGCTGCATAAATTCATCATGACAGCCAGTGCTTTACCTTTTTTTAGATCATTTTGAGGGAGCTTTTCAGCTGAGGGCTTTGATTCAAATCCTGGACTCTACTTTATAATCGCTTCTTTTTTTATTTGAACATCGGAACAAAGAGTTTTGTCAATCCATTGATAAAGGTCCTTTAAATATTTTTGCTCGAAAAACTTTTCATTTGGGAAAACATACAGCACTTCTCTCATGTAATGAGTATTCATAAACGGCATCATTAAAAGACCCTTTAGCTGGATAATTAAATAAGGAATCGAATGCGGCCTAAATTCATTCCACTCAAAACCTCTTTCAAATATCTTTTGAAAATAGTACTTTTCCTTCAAGGAATAGGTGGCCATGATTTCTCTTACCATTTGCGAATCAATTGACATTTCCCTGTACACAAAGCTGGCAAGCTGAATGTTTTCCCATTGATAATGGAGCAAATCCGCTACCACACGCTTCAGACAAATTGCTGCCCCTTTTTCAATGGTTGCATAGGCCGCTTCCATTTTATTGATGTACTGTTCAAAAAAATAGGTAAAACAATATTCCAAAAGCCCCTCTTTGTTGCCAAAGTAGTAAGCAATGGTGGCCGTATTTACTTTCGCGGCATCAGCGATATCCCTTATCGACGTACCTGAGTAGCCTTTGGAATTGAACAACAAAATAGCAGCTGCAACGACCGAATCCTTTGAACTTTTCTTCATCCCTTTTCCCCCTTTTCGAACACAAAATCCCCTAATATAATTGTTCTTTTTCTAGGTAAGGATTCCTCTATGAAAAAATCGACAAAGTCTGCTCTTTTTCTTTTCAATCTGCTAAAATAGACTATAAAACTTTAAAAAGTAGGGGGAAAAAGGATGTTTAACGTCGAAATGTACAAAGGGACTCGTGAAGAAAATTATGAATTAGTAAAGAAGCAATTGCATGCCCTCATCCACGATGAAAAAAATCAAATTGCCAATTTGAGCAATGCTTCCTCCTTGTTGAACCAATTTTTAGACCGGATTAATTGGGTCGGCTTTTATTTGATGGAGGACGGGGAGTTAGTGCTTGGACCGTTTCAAGGCCTGCCTGCCTGCGTCCGTATTCCGGTTGGAAAAGGTGTATGCGGGACAGCAGTCCAGAAAGCAGAAACGCTTCGGGTCGCAGACGTGCATCAA
Source organism: Neobacillus sp. PVCKKU3 (assembly GCF_058323225.1). Taxonomy (NCBI): domain Bacteria; kingdom Bacillati; phylum Bacillota; class Bacilli; order Caryophanales; family Bacillaceae; genus Neobacillus; species Neobacillus sp. PVCKKU3. The sequence continues at coordinate 93,969 of NZ_JBLVQN010000005.1, read as the reverse complement.
TTCCCGGGCCATATCGCCTGTGATGCTGCATCCCAGTCAGAGATTGTCATTCCACTTGTAAAAGGTAATCAGGTTATAGGTGTCCTAGATATTGATTCGCCGGAAAAAAACCGTTTTGATGAGTTGGACCAAGAAAAGCTTGAGGAATTCGTTTCCATCCTAATCGAACACGTATAAAGAAAACTCGCCATACGGCGAGTTTTATATTTTATCAAGCGCTTGTTCCAAATCCTCTTTTAAGTCCTCCCAAGCTTCAAGGCCAACGGAAAGCCGAAGTAATGTATTGTCAATCCCCATTTTTAGCCGTTCTTCTTCTGGTACGACCGCGTGAGTCATTGTCGCCGGATGCTGGATCAATGTTTCCGTGTCTCCCAAACTTACCGCAATTTTAATTAGTTCCAATTGATTCATAAAATGCTGCGCTGTTTCCTTTGTCCCATGAAGTGAAAAGGAAAGCAGCCCGCCAGCTTGTTTCATCTGCTTTTTCATTATGGAATAATCAGGATGTTCCGGGTCACCAGGATAATATATATCCTTTACTTTTGGATGACCTTTCAAAAATTCGAATAGCTTTAGGGCATTTTCAGAATGACGATCCATTCGAACCGGCAGTGTTTTGATGCCTCTTAGCAGAAGCCAGGCATCAAACGGGGACATGATTCCGCCAAAATCCTTATGAACAGTCTTGGAAACCTGCTTAATAAACTCCTGTTTCCCGACCACTAAACCAGCAATAACGTCACCATGGCCGCATATATATTTTGTTGCACTATGAATGACGATATTACAGCCGTGGGTGAGCGGCGTTTGGATATAGGGAGAACTAAAGGTATTATCAACAACCACCGGAATCCCCTTCTCTTTTGCGACTGCTGCCGCCAATTCCAGGTTCACGAGCTTCATAGTCGGGTTAATCGGGGTTTCGATATAGATGCAGGAAGTATTGGGGCGAATTTCGGATTCTAAGGTTTCTGCCGAATCCATTTCGGAAAAATGATGATCAATGTCGAATTTCTCCTTCATCAATTGCAGTAAACCAAATGTGCAGCCATACAACCCTTTGGAGCATAGAATATGACTGCCGGACTTTGTTAACGCCAGCAACACAGCGCTGACAGCGGCCATTCCTGAAGAAAAGGCCAATCCGGCCTCCCCGCCTTCGAGTGCAGCAATCCTTTCCTCAAGAACTTTTACCGTCGGATTCCCCAACCGCGAATAAACAAAACCCTCTTCCACACCGGCAAACCGCTTTTCTCCTTGTGCCGCATCGGCAAATGTAAAGGTAGACGTTTGATACAACGGTGGCACTAAGCTTCCTTGGTGTTGCTCGGGACAATAACCGGCATGAATCACTTCCGTTTCAAAACGGGCTTTCTTCATTTCCAAAATGCAAGTCCCCTCCTGACTGAAACCGATTTCAATCCACTGTAGTATATGAATAATAAGATTGGTCTGTTAAAATCACCTTATCTGAATGACTTCAGTGTTATAATAAAAATTAGCTTGACTTACCACGAATAAAAATTATATAATACTCTTTGTGTAAAATATTGCAGCCTATGAAACGATTTTAGCTGTTCCATTTTGTTCCTCGCGAGAGCTTCTTGCGAAGGTGCATCGCGTAACCCTTAGCTGCTAGGGCGATGGTGCATGAAAACAAAATGGCTGTTATCGATGTTTCGTTACGGTTTTTATTTTACCAAAATAAAAACTTAAAGGAGGAGTCATTCATGGCTCGATATACCGGCCCAAGCTGGAAATTATCCCGTCGTCTTGGAATCTCTCTAAGCGGCACAGGTAAAGAATTAGAAAAGCGTCCTTACGCTCCTGGACAACATGGTCCAAACCAACGCAAAAAGCTTTCTGAATATGGATTGCAGTTACAAGAGAAGCAAAAGCTTCGTCATATGTACGGTGTTAATGAGCGTCAATTCCGCAACCTATTCGACAGAGCTGGCAAATTAGGCGGCGTTCATGGCGAAAACTTCATGGTTCTTCTTGAGTCTCGTCTTGATAACGTAGTTTATCGTTTAGGTCTTGCACGCACTCGCCGTGCTGCTCGTCAATTAGTTAACCATGGCCACATCTTAGTTGATGGCGCTCGCGTTGATATCCCATCATACCGCGTTGCTGCTGGCCAAACTATCAGCGTTCGTGAAAAATCTCGCAACCTTGATGTAATCAAAGAAGCAATCGAAGCAACTAACTTCGTTCCTGATTATTTAACTTTCGATGCTGACAAATTAGAAGGTACTTTCACTCGCTTACCAGAGCGTTCTGAATTACCTGCTGAAATTAACGAAACTCTTATCGTCGAGTTCTACTCTCGTTAATTTGTATTTAGCATTTGTAAAGCCCCAGAATTTCTATTCTGGGGCTTTTTTATGTTTCTGGAAAATGCTTTTGGAAATAAAAAACAGGAGTCCCAAAATCTAATTTTGAGACCCCCATTAATTGTTATTGTTGAGTTAAAACTCCTACTTCCACTACATTTGAAGGTGCGGACTCATTTCCTGCAATATCAACTGCCGTTACATAGAAGCTTCCGTTTCCTACATTATAAGATAGTGAGGAACCACTATTGATGCTTGATATCTTCGCTCCAAAAAATCCACCCTGATAGACACGGTAGCCGACGATATCATTGTCTGCCGGTGCGCTCCATGTGATGGTATTGCCGGATACAGTCAAGGTGACACTATCCGGTTTCTTTCCGTTATCGGCCATTTTAGCGCTTGAGACAAGCACATTGTCCCATCTGCCCCTATTTGGAATAAGCTGGCTGATATTTTTAAAGTCATTACCTACAATTCTTGTGATAAAGCCTGGGTTTAGAATTGTTCCATACTGGGTAAACTCTTTTGGTGTGGAATCAAGAGCCAGATATTTTTTATCTCCGATCGTTACATAATTTCCTTCGATTAAACTATCATCGACTTTAGTAGGAACGTCTTTGGCATTGAAATAATCACTTTCAACCAATCCTGCCTTTGAGCAAGCAGCTGACGGAAGCATGCCCGAAACTGCGCAATAGGAGGTTTTGACAATTCCTTCCGGCATTTGGAAGCTCTCTTTCGGAGCAACTAAATCCGGTTTAATTTTATAAGCCGCATTCATCAGTTCAGCCCAAAGATTATTAGTCCGCTGACTGTAAGACATTCCGCTGGTTTTTAACGATTTCTGCGTATCATATCCAGTCCAAATTCCAAGTGTTACATTCGGGTTGAAGGCAACAAACCACGAATCAAAATAATTGTTACCAGTACCGGTTTTTCCTGCCCAATCAGCACTGAAATTCAGTTTGCTCTTTACACCTGCTGCTGTTCCCATATTTATTACATCCCGCATCATATCTATGGTCAAGAATGCAGTCTGCGGTTTAAAGACATCAACAGGTTTTACTTCATGCTGATAGATAATTTTACCGTCCTTGTCGACAATTTTATCGATCAGGTAAGCATCGATAAATTTCCCGCCATTGGCAAAGGTACTAAAGGCATTTGTATTTTCTTCAACAGTTACGCCGTTATCCAAGGACCCGATAGAGGTAGCCAGATTCGTGTAATCCCCTTTTGTTAGCGAGGTAAAGCCCATCTTTTCCAGATACTGTGCTGGACGCTGGTCCACGATTTCAGAGTATAGCTTTACAGCCGGCACGTTATAGGATTTGGCCAAAGCATACCGTGCTGATACTAGCCCGCTATATCTTTTGTCATAGTTATGAGGCCATGGTGTACTTTTGCTTTTATCCAGTCTCAGTTCGACATCCGGCAGCGGGGTTCCCGGCGCCGCTTTTCCGAGTTCAATCGCCGGCCCGTAGACGAGCAGCGGCTTCATCGTCGAACCGTTCTGGCGGACTGCACTGGTAGCATGATTGAGCTGCTGTTTATTATAATCTCTGCCGCCAACAAAACTGATGATTTTGCCGGTACTATTTTCAATCAGTTCTGCACCGACCTCAACAGGTTCCATTACGGTTTTCTTTTCACCGGTTTCCGGGTCTTCTTTTTCCTCCGGTTTATCTGGTCCGTAATATTTGTAGTTATCTTTTACCACCTGCATTGCATCATATATATCTTTGTTAATGGTTGTATGAATTTGATAGCCATCTTGCCGCAGGTCATGGCTGGCCATCGTCTTATACTTGTAATAAAGGTTTTCATCTTGCTTTAAATCTTTTTCGGTATGGCCATCTTTCTTAGCCAATACCGTTGTCAGAACATCAATGGCCCGTTTCTCAATTTCAAATGTCAGCCAAGGATAGTTATCAAGCGGATTAGGTACTGACGGAGTAAAATCCTTTGTAATGTCATAGGCGGATGCTTCTGCGTATTGCTTTTCATTAATGTATCCGCCATCGTACATTCTTTTTAAAACTGTTTTCATTCTTGTTATGCCCGGCTCCAGATTATTCTTCACTGTGCCTTCTCGTGTAAATGGGGTATAACCAAACGGACTTTGCGGCAGTCCGGCAATAAAGGCAGCCTCCGGCAGTGTAAGCTCACTAGCATTTTTTCCAAAGATCCCTTTTGCTGCGGCCTGGACACCGGCGATGTTCTGCCCTGATGAATTTCTGCCAAGAGTCGCCACATTTAAGTACGCTTCAAGAATTTCCTTTTTATCGAAGAACTTCTCCAAACGAAGGGCCAGCAAAATTTCATTTGCTTTTCTTTGGAAGGAAACCTCATTGGTTAGAATTTGGTTTTTAATTAATTGCTGTGTCAGCGTGCTTCCGCCCGATTGGATAGGAGAATTGGTCACTTCCTGAAAAAGGGCTCGAAAAACAGCCTTTGGGACGACCCCTTTGTGCTCGTAAAAATATTCGTCCTCCGTAGCGATTACAGCATTGATTACGTTATCGGAGACCTGATTCAATTTGACCTCATCACGGACCAGGTCCGACCGTAGTTTCCCAAGATAAACATTATCAGCAAAATATAAGTCCGATGTTTCCGTATAGTTGTAAATATCTTTTTTCATACCTTCGTATGAACGCACGGGCTCATCCTTGACGAGCGAAGCAAAATAACCGGCGCCAACACCTGTTGCAAAAGCCCCTCCAAGGATTATAACCGTTAATAAAATCAGAAACAGGTTCCAGAAAACCTGATACGTAATCCTGGCACCTTTGACGGTTTTTTTATGAGTAATAAAATTTAGGAGGGAATCAGCTTTTTCCTTCCATATTTGCCACTTTTCTTTCATAGCATCACCTCTATTAAAATCACATCCATTATAGCATATCGGTGGTATAAAATTTGACAAGCTTCTACATTTTTCTGAAATTTCCATTTTACCGTTTGACTTTATCTTTAATATATGTTAAAAAATCAATAAGCATTTTTTTATAATTTAAGGCTTTGAAGGGAATCAATTGTAGTTCTTCTATCCCTGTAAATAGAGAGGCAGCGGCCGGTGAAAGCTGCCACATATAGAAGAGTGAATTACATCCTGGAGCTTTCTCTGTGAAGAAACAGTAGCGGAGAACGGTTCAAACCGTTATTTTTTCAAGTTGGAGGAATTTCCTCAAGCTGGGTGGTACCGCGTATATTTTACGTCCCTGCATAATTGCAGGGGCGTTTTTATTTTTTATTGGAGGTTTTGAGTAATGAACTTATTAGAGGATTTAAAATGGCGGGGCATTATTTATCAGCAAACAGATGAAGAAGGGTTGCAAAATCTTTTAGATAACGAAAAAATTTCCCTCTATTGCGGGACAGACCCAACCGCTGACAGTCTTCATATCGGCCATTTGGTGCCCTTTTTAACACTAAGAAGATTCCAGCAGCATGGACATCGTCCGCTTGTATTGGTCGGGGGCGCAACGGGGCTGATTGGCGACCCGAGCGGTAAAAGCGAAGAACGAAAGCTGCAAACAATTGAAGCGGTTCAGAAAAACGTTGAAGGCATTAAAAAGCAATTAGCAGCCATTTTTGAGTTTGAAGGAGAAAATGGCGCAGTTATGGTCAACAACTACGACTGGACCGAGCCCATGAGTGTCATTGCCTTCCTGCGTGATATCGGCAAGCATATCGGTGTCAACTACCTGCTGGCAAAGGATACGATTGCCTCCAGGCTTGAAACAGGGATCTCGTTTACCGAGTTCACCTACACGATTTTACAGGCGATGGATTTCAACCATTTATATGATCATTATAACTGCAAATTACAGGTTGGCGGCAGTGACCAGTGGGGGAACATTACCTCAGGTCTTGAGTTAATTCGGAAAATGCATGACGAAGAGACGAAAGCCTTTGGGCTGACGATTCCGCTTGTAACCAAATCCGACGGTACCAAGTTTGGAAAATCAGAAGGCGGCGCTATCTGGCTCGATCCGGAAAAAACCACTCCTTACGAGTTCTACCAGTTTTGGATTAACACAGCCGATGCCGATGTGGTGAAATACTTGAAGCTGTTTACCTACCTTTCTCGTGAGGAAATTGAACAATTGGAAGTCAGTGTACAGGAAGAGCCGCATCTCCGTAAAGCCCAAAAGGCACTGGCGGAAGAGATGACACGTCTGATTCACGGAGAGGATGCACTAAAGCAGGCCATCAAGATTTCCGAAGCATTATTTAGTGGGGACGTTCGCAGTTTAACGGCTGCCGAAATCAAGCAGGGCTTTAAAGATGTTCCGTCTTACGAGCTGCAAAATGAAGAGGAAAATAATTTGGTTGAGCTATTAGTAGCGGCAAAGATCTCTCCTTCCAAGCGCCAGGCTCGTGAAGATATTTCAAATGGTGCCATTGCCATTAATGGAGAAAAGGTAACTGATACCTCTTATACTCTTCAGGAAACTGACAAAATTGAAGGCCAGTTTACGATTGTCCGAAGAGGGAAAAAGAAGTATACGTTAATTAAATATTAATTGGTTTAAAGGGGCTTTGGGACTGCAACCCAAAGTCCTTTTTATTTGTAACAGCTTTTTTCTTTTAAACGTCAAATTTATAAAGGATATTTGGAGGTGAAAGTAGTGAGAGTTTTAGTACACGCTGTTTTTATCCTTCTCATTGGCTTGGTTACGTTTTTTGGCCTTGGACCGGTTCTTATGGCAGATGGAAGCATTCAGGAAAGATTGGTTACGGGAGTCATTGTTTTGGTAATCTATCTAATCTTAGGATTTGGCTATCGAAAGGGAATTGGCTGGGCCGAACGCAAACGGAATTAGCATATATCAGCGAATTTTTGCCATTTATCAGCGGATTTCTAAATATATCAGCGAATTCCTGATAAATATCAGCGGATTTTCAAATATATCAGCGAATTCCAAAAAAGGATCTAATACCAACAAAAAAAGAGGCTGCTCCAGTCATGAATTGGATTCAGCCTCTATCTTTATATCTTTAAAAATTAATCTTCCATCGTCGATAAATCACCAGTCGGCAAATTTAACTCCCATGCTTTCAAAACACGTCTCATGATCTTGCCGCTTCGTGTTTTTGGCAGCTTGTCACGGAAATCAATTTCACGAGGTGCGGCATGTGCTGCCAGACCTTTTTTGACGAACTGTCTAATTTCCTCTTTAAGCTCTTCAGTTGCCACATAACCATCCCTTAACGCGATGAAGGCTTTAATAATTTCCCCTCGCACAGGATCCGGTTTTCCGATAACCCCTGCTTCAGCAACTGCTGGGTGTTCAACAAGCTTGCTTTCCACTTCAAATGGACCTACACGCTCTCCAGATGTCATGATGACGTCATCGACACGGCCTTGGAACCAGAAGTAGCCATCCTCATCCATGTACGCAGAGTCTCCAGAGACATACCAGTCACCTGGCATGAAATATGATTCATATTTCTCAGGATTGTTCCAGATCGTATGCATCATCGAAGGCCAGCCTTTTTTAATTGCAAGGTTCCCCATTCTGTATGGCGGAAGCTCGTTACCTTGATTATCAACAATCGCCGCCTCAACGCCAGGGATCGGCTTACCCATCGAACCAGGCTTGATTTCCATGCAAGGATAGTTACTGATTAACTGGGCACCGGTTTCAGTCATCCACCAGTTATCATGAATTCTCTTATTGAATACCTTAGCACCCCATTTAACCACTTCTGGGTTTAATGGCTCACCAACACTCAAGACATGGCGAAGGCTGCTTAAATTAAATTTCTTAACCAGCTCGTCCCCCGCTCCCATCAGCATCCGGAATGCTGTTGGTGCACTATACCAAACCGTAACACCGAAGTCTTCAATCATTTGATACCAGGCTTCTGGGCTGAAACGTCCGCCGACAATAACATTCGAAGTACCAGTCAGCCATGGGCCAAAGATACCGTACGAAGTTCCTGTCACCCAGCCTGGGTCTGCTGTACACCAGTAAACATCATCCTCTTTTAAATCAAGAACCCATTTAGCTGTTTGATAATGCTGAATCATCGCATTATGCACATGCAGTACGCCCTTTGGCTTTCCAGTAGATCCAGATGTGTAATGGAGGATTAATCCATCTGTCCGCTCAACCCATTCAATCTTCAGCTCTTTGCTGGCAGTCTCAAATTTTTCTAAAAAGTTAATGCAATTCCCTTGTTCCTCCACATTTTTTCCAACGAGGAAAATATGCTTTAATGCCGGTAAATCCTGAATAGGTACACGGCTTAACAATTCTGGTGTAGTTACTAATACTTTTGCTTCACTGTCTTGTAGACGATCCCTGACAGCCCCTTCCATGAAGGCTTCAAACAATGGGCCAACAATCGCACCAAGCTTAATTGCTCCTAAAACAGTAAAATAAAGTTCTGGAGAACGCGGCATGAAAATAAAGACACGGTCGCCTTTTTCGACATCGCCGTAATTTTTCAGCACATTCCCGGCTTTATTGGAAAGCTCCTTCATTTCCTTAAAAGTATATTTTTCATTTCTCGAAGCATCACGATAATATAATGCCACCTTATTTTTTCTATACGTACCCGCGTGGCGGTCAATCGCCTCGTAGGCCATATTAACAAGGCCTGTCTCACTCCAAGAGAATTCCTTTTCTGTATCTTTCCAGTCAAAATTCTTATATGTTTCTTCATAGTTTCGCAAATTGAAATCCCCTTGGACTACTGGCAGCGCTTCCACTTTCATTCCTATCTCCCCCTCTGAAGTATTTGAGATAATTATAGTACAAATAATAACTATTCACAATTTTAACACTTTTTTAAAAAAATATAAACCTAGTGTTTAATTTTTCGAAAATTTAGTGAAAAATCTTTAAAGATATAAATTTCATGTATAATAGAATTGAAGTACCTAGATTTTTTCCAGGGGTGACCAAATGGAGCACAAAAAAACCTATAATGCTAAGGAATTAAAAACTCCTCAAGGCAAATTAATTATTGAAGGCCCTGTTACTGCAGAAAAATTAGCAGGCTATGATTTTCATGAAGACCTTGTTGCGTTTCGCCCCCCTGCCCAGCAGCACGAGGCATTAATCGGGATCGCCGATTTACCGGAAGGAAGAATTATTATTGCGAGGCATCAAAATACAATCGTCGGTTATGTTACCTATTTATACCCAGACCCTCTCGAACGCTGGTCGGAAGGAAAGATGGATAATTTAATAGAATTGGGCGCTATCGAGGTGATCCCTCAATTTAGAGGCTGTGCCGTCGGTAAAAACCTCCTGATTGTTTCGATGATGGATGATGCCATGGAAGACTATATTATCATCACCACCGAGTATTATTGGCATTGGGATTTAAAAGGAACCAAACTCAATGTTTGGGAATATCGAAAGATCATGGAGAAAATGATGAATGCCGGCGGATTGGAATGGTATGCGACTGATGACCCGGAAATCTGCTCCCACCCAGCCAACTGTTTGATGGCCAAAATGGGCAAACGAATCGATAATGAATCCGTCCAACGATTTGACCGGCTGCGTTTTATGAATCGGTTTATGTACTAAACATGATTGAACTTTAGAGAATTGGGGGAAATCCTATGATCGTGGAAGAAATTATGCAATCGGATGTAGCTGCCCTCTCTCCCACTGATACCATTGCAGACGCCATGGCATTAATGGAATTAAGGAAAATTCGCCACATCCCAATCATTGATAAAGATGGGCACCTGGTTGGTCTTGTTACCGTTGCTAAAATAAGAGAGGCTACACCGTCCATTTTTCATGCAAATGAACACCCGGAGATTTTGAAAAAACCCCTAGATACGATAATGGAAAAAAACGTCATCACAAGCCATCCCCTGGACTTTGTTGAAGAGACCGCCGCTCTTTTCTATGAACATAAAATAAGCTGCCTTCCGGTCATCAATAATCGAAAATTAGTGGGAATTGTGACAGAAACCGATTTATTAAGAACAATGATTGAGTTAACAGGTGTTCATCAGCCTGGCTCGCAAATAGAAATAAAAGTGCCAAATATCTCCGGAATTCTCAGTGAAATCGCAGAAATTATCCGAAAACGGAAGGCAAACATCTTAAGTGTACTGGTTTACCCAGATAAACAGGATGAACAATATAAAATACTTGTTATCAGAGTTCAATTAATGAACCCTACCGGATTGATTCAAGACCTTAAAGAAGCTGGCCACCAGGTGTTATGGCCAAATTTGCCGGGGATGTCTATATGAATGATCGCTGTTCCTTTATTTACTCAGAAGACCTTCTGAATTATCGATTCAACAGTCATCATCCTTTCAATCAATTCCGGCTTAAACTCACAGTAGATTTATTAAATAGAATAAATGCCTTAAACCCCAATCAGATTGTTAAGCCAAGAATGGCGACTGAAGAGGAGTTAACCTTAATCCATGACCCAAGCTACGTAGAAGCAGTAAAAAAGGCCGGCCAGGGGCTACTTCCGAAAGAAGTAGCTGAAAACTATGGTTTAGGTACTGAAGATACCCCTATTTTTCCTAATATGCATGAGGCTAGTTCTTTGATGGTGGGGGGTACCTTAACGGCTGTCGATGAGGTAATGACTGGAAAAACACTTCATGCCCTGCACCTTGGCGGCGGTCTGCATCACGGATTTCGGGGCAAAGCCTCCGGATTTTGTATTTACAATGATAGTTCTGTTGCGATTAAATATATCCAGCAAAAATATAATGCCCGCGTTTTATACGTTGATACAGACGCCCATCATGGTGACGGAGTTCAATGGTCCTTTTACGATGACCCGAATGTCTGTACACTATCGATTCATGAGACAGGCCGATATCTATTTCCGGGTACAGGCAATATTAACGAAAGAGGACAGGGAGCGGGATACGGCTATTCATTCAACATCCCTGTTGATGCCTTTACAGAAGATGATTCGTGGCTGCATGCCTATAAAAATGCAATCAGGGATGTTGCCGAATTTTTTAAGCCTGATGTGATCTTGACGCAAAACGGAGCAGACTCGCATTATTATGACCCATTAACCCATTTGTCGGCTACGATGAAAATATATCGGGAAATCCCAAAGCTTGCCCATGAAATTGCGCATCAATATTGCGGCGGCAAATGGATTGCCGTGGGCGGCGGCGGATATGACATTTGGCGTGTTGTCCCAAGGGCTTGGGCATTTATTTGGATGGAGATGACAGAAAATCCCAATTGTTATGGCAGTTTGCCTGAAGACTGGATAGAGCAGTGGCAAAAGGAGTCCCCGGTGACACTGCCAAGGGAGTGGGATGATTCAGAGGATATTTATCCTCCAATCCCAAGAAAAGCAGAAATAACAGAAAAGAACTTAATCACACTTGAAAAAGCACTATATCCAATTCGTAATCATCAAAAAAGCGAATCAAGATAATAGGAAAAGGCGGCTATCGAAAAACTTTCGATAGCCATTTATTTTACCTCATTATCTTAATCGATTCACCACGTTAATTTATTTAAAAAATATGAATAATAAAGCCCTTTTAACATGTTTTGTCAATTTGCACCCAGGCCGATTCGATTTTTCGCAGGGTTCGGACATTTCCGCCTCTTTTTCAAGCAATTTTGTCCGAAGGTTGCACTGGTTCGGACACTTCCACCTCTTTTTCAAGCGATTTTGTCCGAAGGTTGCGCAGGTTCGGACACTTCCGCCTCTTTTTCAAGCAATTTTGTCCGAAGGTTGCACTGGTTCGGACACTTCCACCTCTTTTTCAAGCGATTTTGTCCGAAGGTTGCACTGGTTCGGACACTTCCAATGGAAATGTCCTTATAAAGCGGCACACTTTAGCAGGGGTAGAAAATGTGTGTTGCAATACTTTAGGTTAGTTGCCTCCCTGTTGATTGGAGCGGAGGGCAATCGACTCCTGCGGGATTTAGAGGTCACTGGAGACCCCGCAGGCGCCGTAGCGCCGAGGAGGCTCCAAGGACTCCCGGCGGAAAGCGAGTGCCTGGAGCGGAAATCAACAGGCCTGTTAGCAGGGTTTAGACAAAATAAAAAAGGCGGATATTTAACCGCCTTTTTATTATTCCCTTGTGGATTGACGATGTTCAATTCGATGTGGAAGAACCACTTTTTGTTCACTTACTTTTTCTTTGTTCATTAATTTAGTTAACAAGCGCATTGCAACAGCCCCAATATCATAAAGAGGTTGAACAATCGTCGTAAGCTGCGGACGGACCATCAGCGACAGTCTCGTATTGTCAGAAGTAATAACCTCAAAATCCTCTGGAATACTGTAGCCCTTATCCTCAGCACCATGGACGACGCCAAGTGCCATTTCATCCGCACCAACCAAAATGGCCGTTGGTTTTTCAGATAGTTCCAGCATTTTTTCAAATGCTTCAATTCCGGAATCGTACGTATAATCTCCTTCAATAATTAACTCTTCATTAAAAGGAATATTCGCATCTTCTAAGGCTCTCTTATAGCCATTTAGCTTTTTAACAGTGATATCCGGTTCATAAAGCGGTCCAATAACAAAAGCAATATGTTTATGCCCTCTACCGATAAACTCTTTTACAGAATCGTAGGCAGCCTGTTCATAATCAATGTTAACAGAAGGAATTTTTTCAGATTCTTCGATAGACCCCGCTAGCACAACTGGAACTGGAGACCTTTCAAACTCATCGACATGCTCAGGAGTAATATGTCCTCCCATGAAGACAATCCCGTCTACCTGTTTACCTAACATTGTGTTAAATAAATGTAGTTCCTTTTCTTTGTTTTGATCTGAATTACTTAAGATAATATTGTACTTATACATGGTGGCAATATCTTCAATCCCGCGTGCAAGCTCTGCAAAGAAGATATTGGAGATATCAGGGATGATAACTCCTACTGTAGTTGTTTTCTTACTTGCCAATCCTCTGGCAACCGCATTTGGACGGTATCCCAATCTTTCGATTACCTCTTGGACCTTTTTCCGTGTAACCGGCTTTACATTAGGATTCCCGTTAACAACGCGGGATACTGTGGCCATGGAAACATTCGCTTCACGAGCTACGTCATAAATTGTAATATTATTCACTTGTAACACTCTCCTAAAACGTACATTGTTTTCTTTATTTTATAGCATTTAGCTAAAATCTAGTCATTATTGCTTATGTGATAAAGTAAACAATCTTTAAGTATGTACTTATGATACGACAAGAAGAAAAAAGCCGCAATTATATTGTCAATATTTTTTTTAAAGCAGGAAAAAACCTCCTGCTATCATGGCAGAAGGTTCTTGTTTATTATACTCTTACAAAGTTGGATGCAAGGAGTTCATTGTAGAAGTGATCAAATTGCTCAAGGTTCATTTGCTGCTGTGCATCAGAAAGTGCTACAGCAGGGTCTGGGTGTACTTCAGCCATAACGCCGTCTGCCCCAATTGCAATTGCAGCTTTGGCGCATGGAAGCAGTAAATCTCTTCTTCCAGTTGAGTGAGTAACATCTACCATAACCGGTAAATGTGTTTCTTGCTTTAAGATAGGAACAGCGGAAATGTCTAAGGTATTTCTAGTTGCCTTCTCATAGGTCCGAATTCCACGCTCGCAAAGGATAATTTGTCCATTTCCTTGCGCCATGATATATTCGGCAGCATTGATGAATTCCTCGATGGTTGCAGCTAACCCTCTCTTTAATAGAACAGGTTTATTCACTGCACCAGCAGCCTTTAATAATTCGAAGTTTTGCATATTACGTGCACCAATTTGGATGACATCGATGTAATCAATAGCCATTTCAATATCGGCAGGACTGACAATTTCACTAATGACGGCCATATCAAATTCATTTGCAACACGTTTTAATATTTTCAGTCCTTCTACACCTAATCCTTGGAAATCATATGGAGACGTTCTTGGCTTGTAAGCACCACCGCGCAAAAGCTTTAAGCCTTTTTCCTTCATAGCTTTAGCAACAGTTGCCACCTGCTCATAGGATTCAACCGCACATGGACCGAAGACAAAATGCTGCTTGCCATCGCCAATTTTTTCGCCTTTTAAGTCTACGATTGTATTTTCCGGCTGTTTCTTTCTGGAAACTAACAAAGCTTTCTTATGGTCGTCCTTTTGGAGGTCAAGCCCCGCTTTGAAAATTTCCTTAAACAGGTGATCAATTGTAGAATTTTCAAATGGACCATCATTATTCTCTTTAATTTTATCAAGCATCATTCTTTCACGGACTGGATCGAAGCGGAAAACGCCTTGACTTCCTTTTACCTGCCCGATCTCTTGGACGAGTCGAGCTCTTTCATTTATTAACCTCAACAATTCCAAGTTTAACTCATCTACACGGTCTCTTAACTGATCTAATTCATTATTGCCCATCTTATCGTCCCCGTCCTTTCTTTTGTCGGCATTTATTCCTAAGTAAAGTTATCTTTTTTAAATAGGATTAAGTTTACTGCCTCACAATCAAAGATTTTTAAAAATTATAAACTTTTTTATAATTAGGGTTATTATAGCCGAAATAAATTTCTTTGTCATCACTTTTTTCTTTAATGATTAAACGCTTTTAAGCTTTTAAGTGTTAAAGTGTTTTTTGATATATATTAAAGTAATATATGTGTTTTTTGAAAAAAGGTGACTGTTATGTGGCAATATGTAACTATTTTTACTCCTGAACGGGAATAGCTTGTGCCAAAGAACGATTCGTTATTTTCCAGTGTGAAGCATTCCACGATGGTTTCCCATCAGCAAAAAGAATGGCTTGTGGAGATTCGTGCTTAATTTGAAATTGTTCAGCGATTTCGTTTGATAATGGGCGGGAATCTTGAACTGCCAAGTAGTAAGTTGGGATATTTTCATGTTCATTCGAAAATTTTTCGTATTCTTTGTAGGCTGCTTGGCTGATTGGGCAAGTTAAGCTGTGCTTTAATAGATAAAATGAATTTTCGTTATTTAGTAATTCCGTAAACTCTTCAATTGAATCAATTTTTTTTAGCATAATTTTACCTCCAGATAATAATAAACGGTGAAGTAATTTTAACACTTCACCGTAATGTTTCACAAACTGTATGACTTATATTCCTTTTAAATCCTAACCTTGCTTTCTTCTTCCTCTAGTGCTTTTTGAGCTTCCTCTAATTTTTTTCGAATTTCATCGCTGTTTGCTGAAGCTTTTGTTGATGCCGTTTTTTCGTTTGAACCTTGAATCGAAATATAGGTGGTTTCGGAATCCTCATGCTGCTCAAAAGTGGTATCTGTTTTCCCTTTCACTTTATTCATTAGATTAGAGGATTGCTGGGCAAGCCCCTGGGTAAGTGAGATAGTTTTGGATTTTACATTTTCCCTTAGCGGTGAAGATTTTTCGAGAAGAGATCCCGTTTGGTCAGAAAGTGTGTGGCGAAATTCCTGGCCTTTTTTTGTACCTAAGAGCAGCGCCGCTGCAGCACCCGCCAGACCGCCAACGATAACGCCCAGCAGAAAACTGCTGCTGCCAGATTCGTCGCTTCGAACTTGATTGGTTTCACGTGATTCATACTCTCTTTTTGTCATAATCCCTTCACTCCTCTTTTTTAATGTGAACGTTCCTTTTGCCTTTCATAAATGGTTTCTTCATTTTTGGCTTCCTTACGAGCCTGCCACATGTCTTTTAATTCAAAAAATACATTGCTCCACTGAATAATTTGCGAAACTTTTTCCTTGCTCTCTTCGACTTGCTCATCAATCGTGTTCGTAATATTCTTTAAGGTTCCATTAAATTTCCTGACTGAGGTTCCAACCTCTTTAACAGAATCGACGACACTATTTAAGCGCACTGATTTATCTTTCAAATCTTCGGCAAGGGCATTTGTTTTTTGTAAGAGCTGTGTTGTTTCACTTGTGACACCTTCAACTTGTTTTTCCAGTCCCTTTAAAGTGTCCGAAACACTCGTAAGGGTAATTTTCAGGGATTTAAGTGTCGCTGATAAAAAGAAAACCAGCACTAAAAAAGCTACTGCAATCAAGGCTACGCTTATGTATAAAATCAAGATCATCATAAAACCTCCGATATATCCTATTAATTATGTATTACCGTTCAAACTATGGTTTAAACCTCGTTCATATCTTATACTACTTCCAGTGATTTGTCTTGTTTTCCTGCAATTTGTTAAAAAAAATTCCTTATATTATTGATATGAAAAAAGGATGCCGCACTTGGCGGAATCCTTTTCTTATTTAGCAATTTGTTTTTCATAAGATTCCTGGAATTTCTGAATGTCTCCAGCCCCCATAAAGAGGATGACACTATTATCATGGTTCCCTAATAAGTATGTGGTCTCTTCAGTGAGAATTTCAGCACCAGGAATTTTTTCCTCAAGGTCGTGAATAGAAAGCTTTCCTTGTTTTTCACGAGCTGACCCAAAAATTTCACACAAATAAGTTTTATCCGCCAGCCTTAGGCTCTCAGCAAAATCTTCTAAAAAGGCCTGCGTCCTTGTAAAGGTATGCGGCTGGAATACGGCAACAATTTCACGATCAGGATATTTTTGCATGGCTGCATCGATGGTTGCTTTGATTTCTGTCGGATGGTGGGCATAATCGTCAATTAAAATTTGGCTGCCCATCCTTTTTTCCGTAAATCTTCGCTTAACTCCCTGGAAGGTCGTTAAAAGTTCTTTCACTACTTCCACATTAATATCTTCATAATGGCAAACGCCAATGACAGCTAGAGCATTTAGAACACTATGGTCACCGAATGTTGGAATGGAAAAGGTGTCATAATACGTATTGCGAATAAATACATCAAAGCTTGTTCCTTCTGTCGTTTTCACAATATTTGCGGCCTGATAATCATTTTCCTCCGCAAATCCATAAAACAAGACAGGAACCTTAGCCTGAATTTTTTGAAGCTGCTCATCATCACCATAAGCAAATATCCCTTTTTTCACTTGGAAGGCCAACTCCTGAAAAGCCGAAAAAACATCATCGATATTGGCAAAATAATCAGGATGATCAAAGTCAATATTGGTCATTATGGCATAATCAGGGAAATAGGAAAGAAAATGCCGTCTATACTCACATGCTTCAAAAACAAAATACTCCGCACCTTCTTCTCCTTTACCGGTACCGTCACCAATTAAAAAGGAAGTAGGCTTCGCGCCTGCGATTACATGCGAAAGCAGACCCGTGGTGGATGTTTTGCCATGGGCACCTGTGATGGCTATGCTGGTGAAATTTTGCATAAAGTCGCCTAAAAAGCGATGGTAACGTATAATAGGAAGCCCTAGTTTCATGGCCTCTTGAATTTCCTCATGCGTATCAGGAAATGCGTTCCCGGCAATGATTGTCATCCCTGGCTCGATATTTTCTTTTTGGAACGGGAGTATTTTAATCCCCGATTGTTCAAGGGCCAGTTGTGTAAAAAAGCGCTTTTCGACATCGGAGCCTTGGACCTGAAATTTCATATCGTGGAGCACTTGTGCAAGTGCGCTCATACCAGACCCCTTTATACCGACAAAATGGTAAATTGTCATAGAAGAACCTCCAACCAACGTCTATCTGTAGAACAGTATATGACATCTGTCTGTATTTGCTAATCTGAAAAAGCAGGGAGAATTACACACCTGCTTTTCCTGAACATATTTCATTATTATATCACTGTTTATCCGTAAAAACTATTTTCGAACCCGAATTGCTCCAATGGTACTATTCGCTAATCAGAATTTACTGTTGTAAATTTGAACGCATAAATCAACTACACCTCTGTCTTCGTCCTCTCGGACTCGCCAATCGGTGAGTTTTCATTTCGCTAATCAGAATTTACTATCGTAAATTCTGAACGCATAAATTCAACTACACCTCTGTCTTCGTCCTCTCGGACTCGCCAATCGGTGAGTTTTCATTTATTATTTGTCTATATTTACATATTTAGACTTGCATCCTGGATAGATTCCAAATCCGCTTCGTTGATTAACACTTCCCGCGGCTTGCTTCCGTTTGCACCTGAAATATAACCCTGCTGCTCCAGCATATCCATTAAGCGTGCAGCCCGGTTATAGCCAATTTTAAAGCGGCGCTGCAGGCTGGAGGTTGAGGCTGCTCCTTGTTCGATGATAAATTCACAGGCATCATAAAACAACTCGTCCTCCTCCTCCGTTATTTGGGCCTTTTTTAAAAGTTCTTCCTGCACAAATAAATATTCCGGCTCGCGCTGTTCTCTAACATGGGCGACAACCACATCAATTTCTTCATCGGTTACAAATGTGCCCTGCAAGCGGACCGGCTTTGATGAGCCATTTTCCAAAAAGAGCATATCGCCGCGGCCAAGCAATTTTTCAGCACCGCTGATATCAATGATTGTACGCGAATCCACTTGGGATGAGACCGAAAAGGCAATTCTTGTCGGGACGTTTGCTTTTATTAAACCAGTGATGACATCCACAGACGGCCGTTGCGTTGCGATAATTAAATGGATACCGCACGCTCTTGCCTTTTGGGCGATCCGGCAAATGGCTTCCTCTACATCCGCCGGTGACATCATCATTAAATCGGCCAGCTCATCAATAATAATTACAATATATGGAAGCTTGTCGGAATATCTTTTATGCTCCATAGCCAGTTCATTAAAGCGGCTGATATCGCGGACGCCGGTATGGGCAAATAGCTCATAGCGTCTTTCCATTTCATCGACAGCCCATTTTAACGCAGCGGTTGCTGCCTTAACATCGGTAATAACCGGGCTGACTAGGTGAGGAATCCGATTATATGGTGCAAGCTCCACCATTTTCGGGTCAATTAGCATGAGCTTAACATCTTCAGGACTGGCTTTATATAATAAGCTAACTAAAATTGAATTAATGCAGACGCTTTTTCCGGATCCTGTTGCCCCAGCAATCAGACCGTGGGGCATTTTCTTTAAATCTGTCACAATCGGCTTGCCGGCAATATCGAGGCCAAGCACCACCGTTAACGGGGATGCTGTATCACTGAAAACACCGCTGCCGATAATTTCGCTGATTCTCACCGGCCTTGATTGTTGGTTCGGCACTTCAATTCCAATCGTGTGTTTCCCCGGAATTGGTGCTTCGATCCGGATATCCCTGGCAGCAAGGCTTAATTTGATATCATCACTTAGATTGGTAATCTTGTTCACTTTGACACCAGGTTCAGGCTGTACTTCAAAACGGGTAACAGACGGACCTTGCGTTACATTTACCACATTTGCGCCAACATTAAAGTTTTGCAAGGTTTGGTTTAGCAATTCCTCTTGATAAAGCATCCATTTTGTATCGATGATTTCAGAAACCGGGGGATTGAGCAAATCCGCCATTGGGAATTGATATTCGCCTGCTGCGGCAATCTCTTGGATATGGTGGTCATTTTGCTCTTCATGACGGCTATTGGTTTCAACGATTATTTCTTTTTGCTGTGTATTAATTGATTCCTGCTGTTGCGGTTTCTCTTTCACTTTAAGCAGGCTGTTGTTTTCCACGACTTGCGCTTGTTGAGAAGCGGCAATTAAAGCCTGCTTTTGCCGTTCTTCGTCGAGTCTTCTTTTCTTTACTTCCCATTTTTCCCGATCCTGCTTTAACATCATGACGTTGAAAGGAAGATGAGAACGCTTAGGCTTAGGAGGTTCAGATTCCTCGAATTGGTCCTCTTCGATACGAAGTGGTAATTCGGATTCCTCGTTTTGGTTATCTTCAATACGAAGTGGTAGTTTGGATTCATCGCTCTGGTTATCTTCAACACCTAGTGGTATCGTGGATTCCTCGATACGAAGTAGCAGTTCACCAACCTTGCCTTCAGGTTCTTGAACATCTTCAATCAGAACAGAGCTGTTATCTGTCTCTTCGGAGTATGTATTGTCCACTGGAGTGATTTCATCAAGGGCCACATTCTCTTTAATTTCAGTTTCTGTCTCCAAACTCTTATGGACAAAATTTGATATTGTCATTGTGGGATTTTCTTCCGTCAGCAGCGGAGCGGGCGGGCTTAATTTTTCTTCCTCGAAAAAATGACATAATTCATGTTCAACTACCGAGTCTGTTTTTCTCGGCCGATTGAACCCAAATACTGGGGAAGGAATTTCGGTTGGGTGAAACGGCCCCCGGGCTTTTTTTAACGGTTCTATTTTCGCCTTAATTGGTTCTTTTTGAATTACTTTTTGCCGTTCTTTAACC
This sequence comes from Neobacillus sp. PVCKKU3, assembly GCF_058323225.1. Classification (NCBI taxonomy): domain Bacteria; kingdom Bacillati; phylum Bacillota; class Bacilli; order Caryophanales; family Bacillaceae; genus Neobacillus; species Neobacillus sp. PVCKKU3. Next base: position 73,506 of record NZ_JBLVQN010000005.1, on the reverse strand, counting down.
GAATGTGGCAGATTCTCTTTCTCTCTTCCAATTTTCTTTTTCTTCCGCTTTCCTTCTAGGGGTTTTATTGATTCCAACGGTAAGGGTGCCTTTAATTTGTTTTTTGGGTATTGATAAGAAACTCTTGCATCCAAATCCTTAGTGCTCTCACTTTGAAAAGCAAATGTAGGAACTTCCGATTTATCATTATGTAAGGGGTGCTTGTCAAATTCCCCTTCCTCATCTTTTTTTAATTTTTGAAAAAAGTTTTGGATCCAGCTCAAAACTATCACTCTTTCTATTTCACTTCTTGTCACTCTATTTTATCAGCATTTTTTATTTTTTCGACACTATTCTTTAGAAACAGCTAAAATATATGAAATTTCGTTCTTGAGACACAGAAAAAAGAAAAGCGGAAGCGCCTTGAACAGGGGCGACAGGCATAAGACGAGCCTGCGAGAAGGCTGCTTTTTAGCCTTCTTGACGGATTGGCTTATGACCCCGAGCCCCTAGGCGCTGGAGCTAGACAAACAGGATCACCTTCATCAAGTGATCCCAGTCTTTTATTTATTTTTTCCTAAAATAAATATCGGCTCTAATTCTCCATTTTCATATAAAAACGACAAGGCGGTGATAGGTACGCGGCCGCTTGCGAAAAAGCTCATCGCCATTTGTGCCATCACATCATAGCCTCTGTCATTTCGGATATCCGCGATAATTAAGACATCCTGATGGGGAACGGCCACTACCATTGTCCCGGTAATCCGCTTCTCCATATCGGACAGGAATCCCTTATTTAATATCCTGCTGGCATCGTAGCCATCATTGGTATTTAGAAAATAAAAGATGTTTCCCGCCACTTGATCTTCCTTCACATTTGTAGAAAGCGATCTCGCATTAAACAGGGCAATCTCCTTAATTCTTGAAGGGTTCCATCCCTCTTTTTGCATAATCCGAGAATCAATTAAGCGGTAGGTTTTCCCCATATCATAGGCATAATAGATTTTTGTTTCCGCAGTATGGTCGTCAGTCAGGAAAGGAACCCCTTCTTCAGCTTCCTTCGGAAAAGAGGTAGAGCGGATAACCGGAAAGATTTTTTTCTCATGGTCGGTTAACTGGACTGTTTCCTCCATGGCCCGAAGCCCTTCTTCCACATAATAAACAACCTCGTCGATCGCTTTATCCTTCTCATCGTACCATTTAGCCACAATCCCTGCTAGAGCAACCGTAATCCCTTTTCCAGTTCGTTTGCTTTCAATACGCAGCTGATCCTTATCACGATCATAGGTTACTACTCTATCTTCATTATCTAAACGCGATTCTAGTTCTCGCCTCATCTTTTTACTGTCCATTTTCATATATATCCCTCCGATATTAAAAGGAGTAGTTTTCTTTTTTAGATAAAAAAGCTCCTTCTCCAAAAGGAGATGGAGCCTTGTGCTGAATTATTTTAGACCTGTAATAAATTTTTCAATTTCCTCTTGTGTTTTACGGTCTTTACTAACAAAGCGGCCCAGTTCTTTACCGTTTTCGAAGGCAATAAAACTTGGGATCCCGAAAACATCGAGCTGCTGGCATAAATCGATATATTGATCACGGTCTACATGGATAAAGGTATATTCCGTGAATTTGGACTCAATCTCTGGCAAGACTGGTTCAATAAACCGGCAGTCCCCGCACCAATTAGCTGAGAACATAAAAATCGTTTTTCCCTGGTCACGCAATTGCTCAAATTGCTCCATGGATTCTAAATGTTTCATTATTAACGACCCCCGTATTGAAAGAATGTTTTTTCAATCATAACAATCCATCCGCTTGTCAGTCCAATAATATGCAATCGGACATCCCCTATTATCTTAACCAACCATGCCAAACAAAAAACGAAGGGATTACCTTCGTTTTTTTATTTGTATGTAACCGAATGGACTATTTGCGTCATTGCTTTCGCTTCTTCTTCAAGGCTTGAAGTTTTCGCCTGAGTGGTTATTTTCACACCGCCTGCACCAACGGTCATTTCATTCATATCATCTTTTAGCTTTTTTATGGTCAAATAACCGAACATTTTATCGTTTGTAAATTTCTCATTTGTATCTAGTTTTTTATACTGTTCAACTGTCGTTTTATACACCACTTCACTTGAAGGGCCTTCTTGGGGATTCACAAACAAAATATAAGTTTTCGAGCCATTTTTTAAAATGATATTATTCGGTGTGGTGTCATCAATTTCATATCCGAACGGAAGGTAAAAATGAATTTTTTCACTTTTCTTCGAAGGCTTTTTTGCCTTTTCATGAAACGTTGTATTCACAGTTTTAATAGTTGCTTTACTTTCCTCTTTATATGATGCATTTCCACATGCAGTTAATAATCCCAGCGATATTATGAAGATCGTTATGATTTTAAAGAGTCTCAGACTGCTCTCCCCCTTATAAAAACAATATTCTATCTCCATAATAACTGCCAGAATATTCAAATGACAAGACTTTGTCGAAAAATAGTGTCGAAAAATATACCTTATTTTACTTTCAATTTTTGCTGATAGGTAAATTGCCCTACTAAAAGCTTCATGACATGGGTAAACATCTCAGCCCTATCAACCATTCCATTCGTAAATACCCCGACAGCACCTTCCTGCTTGCTGACGTTTTTCTTTTTCGCGTAATCCTCCATAACTGGGCCAAGCTCTTCACCAGCCCTTAATCTTACCGACACTTCCTCAGGCAGTAAAAATCTTGCGCCGCCAGCTACAATCGGCTCCATATCGAGGGTGGCAAGCGCTCCCCAATTGCAAAGCAACAGTCCGTGACTAGTTTCATGGACGCCTCCCTCAAGGCCGATGCCGATATCGCCATTTCCTTGTTCAAGCGCGCCTTTTGCCCTGTTGATCGCCCCTTTTATTGTTTCTTCATCGGAGAAGGGCTGCTCGCTAACCCCTGATTGTACGTCTAAAGATATAAATTCAGCCTCCAGGTGTCGGAAGCTATTTTTGACCGCCGTAATTTTGGTAGGATTTTTTGATCCAATAATAATTTTCATGCTCGTTGCTCCTTTTTAGAAATACAGCAAAGGAGGCATGATGTAACATCACGCCCCCGCTAAATTAGCTGTTTGATTTAATTGTTTCTACAGTTGTTTCGTCACATGCCTTTACTAGCTTAACCAATAACTCCTTAGCCGCTGCGTAGTCATCGACATGGACGATGGAAGCGTGGGTATGGATGTAACGGGAGCAAATTCCGATAACAGCGCTTGGTACCCCTTCATTTGATAGGTGAACACGGCCGGCATCTGTTCCACCTTGTGAAACAAAGTATTGATACGGAATCTTGTGCGTCTCGGCCATATCGAGAACAAATTCCCTCATCCCGCGGTGTGTTACCATTGACTTATCAAGGATACGCAATAATGTTCCCTTGCCCAATTGACCAAATTCATTTTTATCGCCAGTCATATCATTGGCCGGGCTGGCATCAAGCGCAAAGAAGAGATCCGGGTTAATCATGTTAGAGGCAGTCTGAGCACCGCGCAGGCCTACTTCCTCTTGGACCGTTGCCCCCGAATAAAGAATATTAGGCAATGTTTCATCTTTTAGCTCCTGAAGCAGTTCAATCGCCAAACCGCAGCCATAGCGGTTGTCCCATGCCTTCGCTAAAATTTTCTTTTCATTTGCCATTGGAGTGAACGGGCAAATCGGCAGGATGGCCTGCCCTGGCTTAATGCCGATTCTTTCAGCATCTTCACGGTTATCCGCCCCAATATCAATCAGCATATTCTTAATTTCCATCGGTTTGTTTTTCTTTGATTCATCCAACAGATGCGGCGGGATGGATCCTACCACACCGATGACCGGGCCGTTTTTTGTCATGACTTGGACGCGCTGTGCGAGAAGTACCTGGCTCCACCAACCGCCAAGCGTCTGGAAACGGATCATTCCATTCTCGGTGATGGCCGTAACCATAAAACCAACTTCATCCATATGCCCTGCGACCATAATTGTCGGGCCGGCTTCATTCCCTCTTTTCACGCCGAAAACACTGCCAAGCTTATCCTGAACTATTTCATCGGCATATTGCGAAAGCTGTTCTTTCATAAATTTGCGGACTAAATGTTCATTGCCGGGAGCCCCAGGCAGCTCGGTTAAGGTTTGAAAAAGCTTCAAGGTTTGTTCATTCATATGTAGAAAACTCCTTTAGTCTTTTTATCTCATACTATGTATCATTTTTATTTTACAGAAGTTATAAACAGCTTTCCAATATTTCATTTTTCTATAGGTATTATTATCTTCTTATTTTAAAATACGATATACTGAAAGGAGAAAAAATTATGGGATTTTTTTGAAGAAAAGGGGGCTTTGTGATGAACTGGAAGTCTTTTTTTATCGGAGTATCGGTTGGTATGGTTGGGGGATATGCGGCGAAACAGATTATTTCTCAAAAAACCAAGGTCTCACCTGAAAAGGTGTTAGAGCATGTGAAGGAACAATTTAAACAAAACGGACCAATCAATGGGTCGTGGATACATATGAAAGTGGAGCCTTATGAACAGCATCAGGTGCAATATCAAGTTTATAAGGGCGGTATTTCAAAAAACAATGATGGAATCAACGAACAATATGAATTTATTGCCGATGCCTTAACCGGAACGATTTTGGATATCCGCAAGCTATCTGAGAACTTGGTGTCTTAATGAAAAATAGCCGCATCTTAATGATACGGCTATTTTTCATTAAGCTTTAAACTTCCCTTTTAATGCTTTCCGCTATTTTATGATCCGGCCCCCACTTAACAGCCCGGTAAAAGGCATCATGGTAAAAGGTAAACCAGGCATTTTTCTCGAGTGCATATGGAAGCCATTTTTCCTTCGCCCGGATGGAGTCCATTGGATAATCATCATAGGCCATTACCCACAGAGTATTTTGATGGGCGTGGGTAGCCATTAAGTCAGCCATGTGAATGGCTGTTTCGCCTCCATCCTCAATTATAAGGATTGAATGCCCGTTACTATGCCCTCCGGTGTGAAACATTTGAATCGGCCCAAAGCTCCACGTCTCCTCAAAGGTAACAACCTGCGTTTGCACCGCCTCCCAATTTTCCTTCCAGTATGTATTTTTTGAACGAATATTGGGTTGTCTCATTTCATCCCATTCTATTTTCGATGCTATAATCTGGGCATTTGGGAATGTTGATACGTACTCCCCGTTGACAAGCTTAGTCAATCCGCCAGCATGATCAAAGTGAAGATGGGTCATTAACACATAATCGATGTCTTTCGGAGTTAGGCCTATTTTTTCTAAAGAGGCATCAAGTTCGGATTCCTTTGTGACGCCAAAGTTCCTTAATTGCTTTTCAGTCAACTTGCCGCTGCCAAGTCCTGACTCTAGAAGCAGATTTTTTCCATCAAATTGAATTAAGATTGGATCTGTTGGTAATTCAATTTGGTTGTTCTCATTCGCCGGGTATTTTCTTGACCACAACGGTTTTGGTACCACACCAAACATGGCCCCGCCATCCAAATTCGTAACCCCGCCTGAAACCCAAGTCAAAGTAACAGTACCAATTTTTAATGATTGCATGTTTCCTCTCCTTCCCTTTTCTATAGTTTACCATTACCGGAATTGTATGAAAATAAATGAAAACTCGCCGATTGGCGAGTCCGTTAGGACGAAGACAGAGGCGTAGTTGAATTTATGCGTTAGGAAAGTATAAATTTGAAAAAATTTATTCTTTCCTATTAGCGTAAAAAAGGACAGTCTTTTTAAGACTGCCCCTTGGAATCGTTATTATATTTCACTTCACAACGGTAAATCCGATTGCCTTTTTCGGAAAATTTCTGTTCATACTCGGTCATGATATTTCCTTCAAAATCACTTTTGTGAAGATCTAGGCTAAGGAACTTTAATAACAAACCATATTCAGAAAAACTCATTAAGGAATACTCAAACAGACCTTGATTATCCGTTTTGAAATGAATCTCTCCGCCATCGACGAGGATATTCTCATAGGATTTAAGAAAATCCTTGTAGGTTAATCTTCTTTTTTCATGACGGGTCTTTGGCCATGGGTCGGAGAAATTCAAATAAACCCGATCCACATCATTCTTGGCGAAGTATTTTTCTAATTCTGCGGCATTGACATTAAGAAGCTTTACATTAGGCAATTCCGCTTCAATCAAGCGATCCAAAGCCGCCACAATCACACTGTCATATAGCTCAATTCCCATATAATTAATGTCTGGATGGGCCTTGGCCATTTCAGTTATGAACCGCCCTTTGCCAGTGCCAACCTCTATATGAAGCGGGTTGTTATTTCCAAACACTTCATCCCATTTTCCTTTGTTTAATTCCGGATTTGGGACTGCATATTGCGGATACTCCTCTATTTTATCCTTTGCCCAAGGTTTATTTCTGAGTCTCATTTATTTGCCACTCCTAAAAAATATTATCGTTTAATACATAGCATGCTCATTTTTGTCTTGCAAGTAAAACCGTGATGCTGGTGTGAATAAATAAAAAAAGAATTCACAACCTAACTGTGAATTCTTTTTTCATTCCCACTTGAAAGGGTGTGCTTTTTATGCCATTAAGTCATCATGACCAAGTAACCTTGCTCAAAGATATATTAAGCAATCATCAGACAGATTGCTGCGGGTCCGTTGCCGAATGTGAACAATTAGAACGATTAATCAAATCCTTGATGGTAAACAATCAGGTTGATCAAAATGTCAAACCTATCCTACAGGAAGTTTACCATTACAGCCAGACAGGAGCGCAAACCGCAGATTTAGACGGGCATATTACAGCCCATCAAGAAAACCTGTCACAATGGGTAGATGATATTGGGCAATTTTCTTAAAGTATATCCCTTAAGAATTGAATCCACTTATTCATCTCATCCATACGATGTTTATTTTTATAAAATTGGATCGAAGATAGGGTCTGCAATGCTACATACCATTGCATTCTAAGTTTCAAATCGTCGGTTAAGTTTTCCCCGTACATTTTCAGCCAATCCTGCCAATTTTCTTCAGGAATGTACCAATAAAGGAGCATTCCTAAGTCAATGGCAGGGTCCGCAATCATCGCTCCATCCCAATCAATGAGGTACAACTGATTGTCATCAGTCCAAAGCCAGTTATTATGATTGACGTCACCGTGGCAAACGACCTTTTCCTCACAATAAACGTTTTTCGCTTCTTTTTTTAAAAAGCTTAGTGTTTCTTGAACTTCCGGAAGGAAAAATAGCTCTTCATCCATTCCAGAGACCACCGATTGAAAGATTGTTTCAGGCTGCAATGGTGATTTTTCCAATCTGCTCAGCATGCCAAGCATGGGCTCAGAACGATGAATTTTCTTTAGAAGTTTCGCCACAACCTCTTGATTCATTTCCGTCGATTTCAGTTCCCTGCCTTCAAGCCATTGCTGGGCTGTAATGACATCTCCATTTTCCAATCGTTTTGTCCAAACAAGCTTTGGGACAATTCCCTCTGCCGAAAGTACTGCAAGGAATGGAGAAGAATTTCGCTTCAAAAAAAGCCGTTGGTCTTCATGCCTCGCATAAAAGGCCTCTCCGGTGGCCCCGCCGGCAGGAATAATTTCCCACTCTTGTCCTAATATATGTTCCAAAACTGTTCACCTTCAACTTATGCCGTTCTTGAGGATGGGGCCCTCATCTAAATCAGAAGTAAAACCAAGACGTGCGAAGGTTTTACGAATTGTTTTATTAATAAAAAAAAGCTATTGAATAATAGCATACAATAGCCATCTTAATAAATTTTATCTCCTATTGCTATTTTTCGTCAAGTAATCCTGGGAAACTATTTTTTTACTAAAACATTTAACGATATAGGTTCTACCTGAATTTCTGTTCCTTTAAAAACTTTTTTTTCAATAATACAGGCAGAATCTCTGTCGGCTAAAACGCTCCATTCCCCGTTTGGAATACTAACCTTATGAGAAGTTAACGAAGGATTAGTGATTAGAATAACAACAGAATCTCCCTGTTGAAAAGAGCATCCCAAAATTGGCGATGGAAGTGGCAACCTGCTTACTTGATTGCGAATTTCTGCTGCGGTTCTTAACCGGAAACAATGGTATTCTTTTCTGATTTGAATAAGCCCTTTTATATAATCTACATTTTCTATAAATTGACTTTTGCGATTCCAATCCAGTTGGTTTATGGAATCTGGAGATCGGTAGCTGTTACCTTCACCTTGTTTTGTTCGGAAAAATTCCTGCCCGCTGTGAAGGAAAGGAATTCCCTGCGCGAGAAGAACAATCCCTGTTGCAAGACGATGATACCTCATTCTTACAGCATCATCTACATCCGGCAGACAAGATTGCAGCTTATCCCATAGGGTATGATTATCATGGCATTCCACATAATTGATGGATTGGACTGGTTCATTAAAGATTCCTGCCCCTTTGGCCCTAAACCCAATACTTCCAGTAATCATTTCAAAGGCCGCCTCGAGATATTGTTTATTCCCTAAAGCATATCCTTTATCCAATATATTAAAGGTACTCCCTTTGATGGTATCGCGAAACTGGTCATTAAACTGGGCAATATCGGGCAGCTTTGCCTGATTGGCGATAATTGCCTTTTTCTGAAAAGGAAGCGGTGTATTTAAGTTCCAGCCCTCACCGAGGATGATAATACCCTTTTCCTGTCTATCACATACCTTTCTGACCGCGTTCATTGTTTCAATATCCAGGATTCCCATTAAATCAAAGCGAAAACCGTCAACATGATATTCCTCCAGCCAGTAGCGGATGGAGTCAACAATAAATTTTCGGACCATTTTCCTCTCTGAGGCAATGTCATTTCCCACGCCTGTTCCATTGGCAGGAAGGCCTATTTCGTTATGCCGGAAGTAGTAACCGGGAACAATTTTTTCAAAAGAGGATTCTTCACGGATATAGACATGATTATAAACAACATCCATAATGACCCTGAGGCCGACTCGGTGAATTTGGTCAATTAGATCTTTTAATTCGGATATCCGGGAATACGGGTCAGAGGGATTGGTGGAATAGCTGCCTTCCGGAGCATTAAAATGGAGCGGGTTATAACCCCAGTTATACTCTTTGTCTGGATTCCATTCATCGACTCCTGCAAAATCGTGGAAAGGAAGGAGTTCAAGATGGGTAATGCCCAATTCCTTTACATAGGATAGGCCTGTGGGTTCTCCATCCACCCCTTTGGTATTTAGTTCACCAGCACCAAGATATAGTCCTTTATTTTTCACACCGCTTTCAGGATGAATCGTAAAGTCGCGGACATGAGCTTCATAAATGATTGCCTCTACTGGACTGGTCATCGGCGGCAGTTCTACCTTTGGCCGTGCTGTTTTCTCTAAACTAACAATAACTCCATGCTCCCCATTGGCTGATACCGCCTTGGCATACGGATCCACTGCTTCCCGCCATGTTTTGTTAACCTGTACCAGGAAGCTATATTGATACAATTCCAAGTCGCGATTAATATCTAAACACCAAACGCCTCGATCCCCAAGCTTCATTTTTATGATTTCCGCATACTGGGTGGCAGGGTGGCGCAATTTAAATTTCACTTGCGTGGCAGTCGGAGCCCATAATTTAATTTGGGACCTATCACGTTGATACGTTACCCCCAAGTCATTTCCTTCATAAAAAAACTTATTATCAAATGCTTCTGTCCGAATAACTGCCCCTATTTGAAGGTCCGTCCTGCCGCCATGGTCATCAGCAATCACATATTCTTTGCCAAAGCATATCTCATCAGCTAACCGGCAAGTATATTTCAGATAATTTTCAATAGGGATTTTATCGATGATGTTCAAAGGACTCTTTTCCGCACCGCAGATTAAAGAAAATGAAGACGACTGGCCATTGTGGTAGGAAAGGGGAAGAAGTATCGTAATAATGGTCATTTCATCCAAATAGGCCTGAAAGATCCTTTTAGTTGATTCCATTCGAGTCCCTCTCTTTCAAATCAACTTCGTCCTTATAGCGCATTCGCGTTAACACTTGTAATGCTTTTGGAATAATCTCTGCCTTTAATGGAATATGTCCAACATGCTCCCCGTCTCCATGAACATAGAGCTTAACATCTGAACGAATTGTTATTGCTCTTCCTTGAAATGATTTTACCTCTTTGAAATAAATATGCTTCCCCCAAAAAACACTGATAAAAACAATTAAAAGCTTCAATCTTGATAACTCATGAACCACTGTAATATCAAGTAAACCATCCTGCGGTTCAGCTGCAGGTGCAATTTTCATTCCGCCCCCATAGTAGGGCTGGTTGGAGACAGTCACAAACCATGTTTGTTTAAATTTATGCTCTTTACCGTCAATTGATAAATCAATTGTAGAAGTTTTATAACAAAATAGTTCTTTCAGAAGAAAGTAAATATAAACCAGACGGCCCAAAGAGAATTTGTTTAACAGGGCTTTTACCCGCGAATGATTGACCTGATATGCAATCAATGCGTCGAATCCGGCACCCATATTATTAATAAAATATTGTTCGGACTTGTCCTGCATCGTAATTTTCCCAGCATCCATCGATGGAGCATCACTTTTCATCAGACGGAGCATCACTTTTAGGGCGGCAGCTGGGTCCGCTGGAATTTGAAATCCTCTAGAAAAATCATTTCCCGAACCACCCGGTATAAATCCTAACGTAATAGTCGGATGGTTAATGATTCCATTCACCACTTCATGAAGTGTCCCGTCACCTCCAACGGCAACGACGATTTTAGAATGGTTATTCTGGACCGCAATTTGCGCAGCCAGTTTTCTAGCATGTCCAGAATACTCCGTAAAAAAAGCCAAATAAGAAATTTCCTCTGACTTCAACTTCAGCTCAATTTTTCTCCAAATTTTATAACAATGGCCATTGCCGGCTTTAGGATTTATCACAAAGTATAATTCTTTCATATAACCAACCTTTTTTATGTTTGTAAAGGAAAAAGTTTAATGGCTTCATATTTCGGTGTTTGGTTAAGATGTGTTTGATATAACACCACTTCCCCAGCTAGAAAAGGGAGCGGTTCGGGCTGAAGCTCTTTCCAAATTGTAAGCTGCTCCTTTTGGAAGGGAACGTCCCCACGCCATTTTCTTGCCATTGTAATATGTGGGCGAAACGGCCTCTTTTCGAGCGCAAATCCTGCTCCCTCACATGCTTGGAATATCTTTTTTCGAAGGGCTTGCAGCTCGGGGCTTTCTTCTGTGTCCGCCCAAAACACTCGCGGGGAATCTTTCGCACCGAATATCCCCAGGTTATTAATTTTAAGTGTAAATGCTTGTTCAGATTTTATCGCTGATTTGACATTGTTTACGGAAGCTTCAAGCTTTTCGGCTGGAGCAGACCCAAGGAACGCCAATGTGATGTGCAGGTCCAGATGGTGCACCCAGCGCTGGAAAGGAAGCGCTGTCCTTAATTGTTCGATATGATTTTTCATAATTCCTTTCGTTTCTTCAGGAATTCTTATAGCATAGAAAAAATGAGTTTGATGTTCCACCGGCTTTTTTCATTCCTTTACTTTCATTTTAGTATTTTTTCTTCTCATTATCTTTATTTTGCAACAAAGATTATCCGATATTTTTTACATTGAAATTATTTTTATTTATTATAGAAATTAGAAGTAAAGGAAAGGATGTTCCCTATAGTGAAAGTTGTCAGTAATATTGCAGATTTAATTGGAGAAACACCTTTAGTCAAACTCAATCAGATTGTTCCTAAAGACGGGGCCTCAGTTTATTTGAAGCTGGAGTATTTTAATCCAAGTAAAAGTGTAAAGGACCGAGCTGCTTTCAATATGATTGTAGAAGCAGAAAAGGCAGGAAAGTTAACTCCGGGTGCAACAATCATTGAACCGACCAGCGGCAACACAGGAATCGGGCTGGCTATGAATGCAGCGGCACGCGGATATAAAGCTATTATTATCATGCCTGATACAATGACCCAGGAACGCATTAATATCTTAAAAGCTTACGGGGCTGAGGTTGTGCTTACCCCAGGAGATGAAAAAATGCCAGGTGCCATTAGGAAGGCGCAGGAACTTGCCGCTGAAATACCAAACAGTTTTATTCCAATGCAGTTTGAAAATGAAGCAAATCCCAATGCCCATCGGACTTCCACGGCTTTGGAGATTGTCGAGGCTGTTAAAGAAATTGGCAAGCCGCTTGGAGCGTTTGTTGCAACAGCGGGAACAGGTGGTACGATTACCGGGACTGGTGAAGTGTTAAAGGAGCATTTTGCGAATATAACCGTCCACGTTGTCGAACCAAAGGGATCGCCTGTTTTATCAGGGGGCAAACCCGGAAAGCACAAGCTTGTCGGAACAAGTCCGGGATTTATTCCGGAGATTCTGAATCAAGATGTTTATGATGAAATTCATCAAATTAGCGATGAAGATGCCTACGATACTGCGCGGAGATTAGCGACGGAGGAAGGAATACTCGTCGGCCCGTCATCAGGCGGAGCCTGCTTTGCCGCTCTACAGGTTGCCAAGCGTTTATCTCCTGATGAAATCGTTATCTGCATCGCCTGTGATACAGGAGAACGGTATTTATCGAGTGATTTGTTTCAGTTTTAATCCATAGGGCCTCATGATTGGACAACCTGGTTTATTCTCGGATATGACAGGTTTACTCTCGGATAAGCCGATTTTACTCTCGCATAAGTCTGGTTTACTCTCGAAAGCCGATTTTACTCTCGCATAAGGCTGGTTTACTCTCGGATAAGCCAATTTTACTCTCGCATAAGGCTGGTTTACTCTCGAAAGCCGATTTTACTCTCGGATAAGTCTGGTTTACTCTCGGATAAGCCGATTTTACTCTCGCATAAGGCTGGTTTACTCTCGGATAAATCAAATTTACTCTCGAAAGCCCATTTTTCTCTAACTTTAAAAAGACGTGGACCCTAATCCACGTCTTTTTCCTTATAATTCACCGCATTGTTTTTCAATCTCTTGAGTGAATAAATCCTGTAATCTGCTTGTTAACGGGCCGGGAACCCCGTTTCCAACCTTTTTGCCCGCAACTTCAATGATTGGCATAACCTCACCTGTTGTACTTGATAAGAACACTTCATCAGCAGCAGCCAATTCATCCAGCGTAAAGGTCCGCTCCTCAACAAGGATATTGTTGGCAGCACAGACCTGCAAAACAACGTCCTTGGTAATCCCTTTTAAAATCAAGTTATTCGATTGATGCGTGATGACCACGCCATTTTTCACAATAAAAATATTAGTAGAGCTTCCTTCAGTCACATCCTGTCCGCGATGCAGGATTGCTTCAAAGCAGCCCTTCTCAGCGGCCTGTTGTTTGGCAAGGATACTGCCAAGCAAATTTAAGCTTTTTATGTCACAGCGAAGCCAGCGGATATCCTCTGTAAGTATCGTTTTCACACCATTTTTCAAATTCTCAGCCGGCCTTGGAAGCTCCTTCGTATAGGCCGTCAGGGCCGGTACCACTTCTTTTGCCGGAAAAGAATGATTACGAGGCGCAACACCCCTAGTAACCTGCATATAAACGATGCCGGTATAAAGCTTATTCTTACCAACCAATTCCTCCAGCATTTCTGATAATTGTTCTGTAGAGTATGGGAGCGTTATGCCAATACTTTCTGAACTTTTTACAAAGCGATCCAAATGCTCCTTAATGGTAAACATTTTTCCGTTATAGATGCGAATGACCTCATACACTCCATCACCAAATTGATAGCCGCGGTCTTCAATGTCGACCTTGGCTTCTGATCGGTCTATCAGTGTACCGTTTAAAATGACAAAATTCATATTCAATACTCCTTTTTGTCGGCTTTTTATACTATTTTACCAATATTTTCGTAAAAAACGTAGTCACGGACATCCTGTTTACCTTTATTCAAAGTTTAAACAGAGTAATTTTTACTAAAAATTCAAAAAAATATCATAATCCAAACATGTATCCCCATACCTTATAGTATAAAAATAAATGAAAACTCGTCGATTGACGAGTCCGATAGGACGAAGTCAGAGGCGTAGTTGAATTTATGCGTTAGGAAAGTATTAATTTGAAAAATTTATGCTTTCCTATTAGCTAAAAAAGGAGGCAGAAAATCTCAAAAATTTGAAACCTTGTATGCATTTTTACGTAAACTTTACTATTGTGGTAGAAATTTTCTGAAATTATGGGTACAATATGGTTAGATGTATGACATCTAAGTACCACTTCATTGATTCCAAAAAAGGAGATGTCTGCGCGGAAAAGAAAACTACATATGTTGAAGAATCTTCTTCAAAGAGGCTGTCGGTAGAGGGATTTAGCCATAGGTTTGAAAAAAGGATAGGGAGTGGTTCTTTGAAACCTTCAACTAACCGGATGTTAAACCGCATCAAATGTATCTACATGTTTATCCGCAATAACGGCACTGTCACAACGCAGGAACTTGTAGAGGAATTTGGTATCACTCCTCGCACCATACAACGAGATTTAAATGTCTTAGCCTACAATGACTTGGTAATCAGCCCAAGCCGCGGAAAATGGACAACAACAGAAAAGAAAGTGAAGATGTCATCTTAAATTATCAACTAAAATTTCATTTAAACATAGAAACAGCACTGGGAAATATTACCCGTGCTGTTTTGTTGCTTTCAGAAAGGGGAATCTCGTGTTTTGACAGAATATTATTAATAGGAAAAAAATCCAAAGGACGGGTTTTACATGACAATTTACAGCTATTCCTCAATTCTTTCTGAAGGAGATGTGAAATTCCTTCTTAATCTATTGCCAAATAATTTAGAACCTCTTCCTGATATTTATCTTTTTGAAGATTGCCAATCTGTAGCCTCATTAATATGTGCTCACGCCAGCCTTTTTGAACGCTACAGTCTATTAAAATCTATTATTCAAAAAGGTGTTTTTTCAACTTTTAACTTTAAACATAATATAATATTCATTTACCTTTTTAATTTACCTTATAAAGATAAGCATTTAGTCAAACTCCATGGCGCCTATTGTTTATTTCATGAAATCCGTCACCATCATCAGTTATCCCTAAACAAACAGCAGTTTCACTCATATTCAATAAATTCAAGATCCTACAGCCAGCAATGGGTTGAAAAAGACGCAAACCAATTTGCCGTCAGGTGGATGAGAAAAAGCCGGAAGTCTATTAATGAAAAATTTCATCTCCCACATTCCTCTTGGGATATTAGAGTAAATGAACATAATCGGCTTAGAATCGTTACACATTAATATTACTAGTATAATATTTTCTTTGACAAACGGAGAAAAAATGGTATATTAGTATAAAATACTTTAGTGCTTAAAAGCGTTTAAGCAAAAGAGGAAAAGTAGGTCGGATTATGGTGAAAAAAAGTCAACAGGATTTAAAAAAAGGGCTATTGCCGAGACATGTACAGTTTATGGCATTAGCAGGAATGATTGGAACGGGTATTTTTAAAGGAAGCTCTGATACGTTGCATATTGCCGGTCCGAGTGTCATTATCACCTATTTAATCGGCGGACTGTTATTGTTTATCGTTATGGCGGCATTGGGAGAGATGGCGCTAGCAAACCCCAATTACAATGTCCAACATCTTGTCCATAAAGCCTTTGGATTCCGCTTTTCCTTTATCGTCGGTTGGCTTTATTGGATTAACTGGATTCTCGTCACTATCGTAGAACTCCTGGCCGCAGGAAGCTTCTTGCAATTTTGGTTTCCGACTGCCCCGCTATGGCTGCTAAGTTTTATATGCGCAGCGGTAATAGTCGGGATCAATCTTTTTCAAGTAAAATATTATGGTGAACTTGAATTTTGGTTTGCCGGAATCAAAATCCTTGCCTTAGTTGCTTTTATTATATTAGGAGCGTTACTGATATTTGGATTTATTCCAAGCACCGTACATGACCCGGTATCAAATTATACAGGAAACGGTGGATTTTTCCCTAATGGTATTGGCGGGATCATGAGTGCCTTTTTGGTTGTTATGTTTTCATATGGAGGCGCAGAGCTAATTGGAGTTGCCGTTACAGAAACGAAAGACAGTGAACGTGTTCTGCCGCAAATTATTAAAGGTGCCATTTTCCGTGTAATCATTTTTTACATTTTTCCAATCCTTATTATTTGCGGAATTATGCCTTGGAATAAGGTAACTGGCGAGGATAGCCCCTTCGTTCAGGTATTCAGCAGCGCCGGACTCCCGGGTGCGGCCCACATCATGAATTTTGTATTGTTAACAGCTGTTTTGTCTGCTGCCAATTCTGGCATTTATGCAACTTCAAGGACACTGTTTTCAATGGCCCAAAGTGGTGTAGCACCGAAAGGGCTAGCCAAGACATCTGCAAACGGAATTCCTATTGCAGGGATCTCCATTACAAGTGTTTTTATTGCAGCGGGGGTTTATCTTGCCTATTTAACACCCAGCCAGGTCATCAGTTATCTAATGACCATACCCGGATTTACAATCATGTTAATTTGGATTAGTATTTGTCTTGCGCAATTAAAGCTCCGCCCATATTATAACGACAAACCGAGATTTCTAGTAAAATGGTTCCCGTACACTACCATTTTTGCTGTTATTTCCTTAAGCACCATCTTTATTATGTTTTTGCTTAACCCAAATAATTTAATTGGCTCAAGTGTTTGCGTAATTACTGTTGGAGTATTGGTTATCCTTTCATTTTTTACACAAAACAGAGGGACAAAACTAAACATAAATCCATCAAGTCCATTTTAAAAGGCAGCCCCAAAAGGTCGATGAATAACGACTCAATTGGGGCTGCCTTTTTCTTTATATAATTATTAAGTTGTGGTTTGTGTATTATAGAGCAAAGCCTGGGCAATCCCGGTAAAGTATTCTGATTCTCTGATAATATGAACTAGGACCACCTTCGCGGTAGGATTGTCACTGACGGCGGCACTTTCGTTTTTGATTTGTTCACACAGCCTGATAAAGGACAGGCTCTCCTGCAGGCAGTATGAAATCAGTTGGATGACATGCTGGTGCAATTCATTGGTCACATTGGCACCGGATCGAATGACTATTTCAATGTAGCGGACAACCTGCTGATGAGTTTCAGCTAATGCAGCTTCCCATTTTTTCAACGCGTCCACAAACTCCGGTTCGAGTTCTTTTACTAACTCCCTTATTACAACGGTATGCTCTTCCTCTTGATGTTTCCAAAATTCTGCCTCGTCTAAAATTCTTAACGGCATTTGCTGTCCGTAGTAAAATTGCATTGACATCCCCTCCCCTGACAATCTATGGGATGGGCCTTTAAATTATTCGCACATTCCTGGTATCAAAATGGTAAAATAAGAAAAAGTCATTTTGAGGTTATAAATATGAGTTTAATTGGTAGTCAATATCTCAGAAGCGTTCAATTAATGAAAGAGGAATTACCTTCATCCAATCGGTACCCTTTTAATTTGTCGTGCATGAAAAATTGGCATGAACTATTTTTTCATCCAAAGGTTACTTTTCTTGTCGGGGAAAACGGCATGGGTAAATCGACATTATTAGAGGCAGTTGCGGTCGCACTTGGCTTTAACCCGGAAGGCGGTTCCTTCAATTTTAATTTTTCCACCTATGACTCCCATTCAGAATTTGGAGAATATCTTAAAGTTATTAAAGGCGCCGAAAAACCGCGGGATGGTTTTTTCCTAAGAGCGGAAAGCTTTTATAATGTGGCTTCTAATATTGAAGAGATGGATCGTGAGATTTTAGGTCGTCCGGTCATAGATTCTTTTGGAGGGGTTTCCCTTCACGAACAATCCCATGGTGAAGCCTTTTTCTCAACGTTCCTTCATCGATTTGGAGGCAATGGAATCTATATTTTAGATGAACCGGAAGCTGCCTTATCTCCATTACGGCAAATGTCGATGCTGACACGGATTCATGATTTAGTGAATGAGAATTCCCAATTTATCATTGCTACCCATTCACCAATCATCATGGCCTACCCTGAAGCAAAAATTTTCGAGTTCACTGAAGATGGTATTAGGGAAAGCCGGTTGGAGGACACAAACCACTTCCGTATCATGAAGCAGTTTTTTGAGGATAAAAATAGGATGCTGCATCATTTATTAAATGAGTAAAGCTCAGGAGAACCTGAGCTTTTCTAGATAATATTTTTCCCATAAAAAATTTCGTCCATTTCAAACTTAATTCTCTCTGTAATTTCAATAACCTCATCAGGTGACAATTTATCTTTTGTATAGCCAAATAAATAATGATTAAGGTCAAATTCCCTCAGCTTACATTTGGTGTGAAAAATGTTCTCTTGATAGACATTCACGTCAATCATATCAAACATTTCACCGACGTCCTCCGGAATGTAATTTTGGATTGAGCTGATTTCATGATCGATGAACAGCTTATATCCATCCTTATCACGCGTAAAGCCTCGAACACGGTAATCAATTGTCATCACGTCCGTTTCAAATGAACGGATTAAATAATGGAGCGCCTTAAGAGGCGAGATCTCTCCGCATGTAGAAACATCTATGTCTGCTCGAAATGTGCTGATTCCCTCGTCAGGATGATATTCAGGATATGTATGAACGGTAATATGGCTTTTATCTAATTGGAGGACTACAGATTCCATCAACGGACCCGGTGATTCCTCAAAGATTTCAGACGGCGCATTTTCAACCGGGCCTTCCGATACTAAGATCGTGACACTTGCTCCCGCAGGCTCGAAATCCTGACTCGCGATGTTTAATACATGTGCTCCTATAATGTCTGCTACATCCTTTAATATCCTAGTTAACCGCTCGGCACTGTATTGCTCATCGATATATTTTAAGTATGCTTCCCTCTCTTCTCTCGTTCTCGTATAACAAATATCATACATATTAAAACTTAATGATTTTGTCAAATTATTAAAGCCGTGTAATTCGATGCGTTGTTGATGTGTTAATTTCATTTCACTTCCCCCTAAAGACCATTTTCGCTTATAAATAATATTAATTTACCCATTAATCCTCATTTTTATGGGAAATATCATTTAGAAACAGGTGCAGAGTGTTGCCTCTGTTTTATTTTTTTGAAGAAAGCCATAATTTTTTTCAAATTTCGGAGGAAAATAATTGAAGGATTGACAATGAGGTGAAGAAATGAAAAAAAGGTTTTTGATAGTATTGATATTCCTAATACTAATGCCGAACCTTGTGAGAGCAGAACCAATAAACAACAAGGTGATGGTTGCCTTTGTAAGGGACGGATTCCTCTGGACAAAGATAGATGGAAAGGAAGAAAGAATTACAAAAGAGCCGGCAAAATATCCATATCCGCCCCAATGGTCCTATGATGGCAAATGGATTATGTATCAAGTCGAACCTAAAGAGAAGCTTAGTCCCAATGTAGAATTCCAGACGGAGGTTTGGGTATACAATCTAGAAACGAAAAAACATAAGAGAATAACTCTAGATGGAACTAATCCGAAATGGTCCCCAGTGGAAAACCTTGTTGCTTTTAAAAGCGGCGGTGTCTTAAATGTCTCGAATCTTGAAACTTTTTATAATATTGCCCTTGGTGTGGGAGACTACAATTGGTTTCCGGATGGACGGTCTTTCATCACAAGCTCGGGGGCTTCCCTAAGGCCTGATGGATGGACCAATCCTATTCTCTACAAGATTGGGCTTGAAAGGAATTTAGACAAAATCACTAGCCTCACTAAGAATGTGAACAAGTTTTATACCATTCCCAGTGAGTTGAAAAAAGGGGACGTCAGTTTGTTAGCAATTGATGCGACCGATTTCAAATTTTCTCCTGATGGTAAATGGATTTCCTTTATGGTCAGTCCTACTGCCTCTTGGTCAATGGACAGCAATTTAGTTTGTGTTATCTCGTCTGATGGGCAAACGTTCGAAGTTTTAGACGAAATTATTTGGGAAGTGGGGGCGCCCAAATGGGCGTTTCAGCAAAATCGGATTGGATATATCGCGGGAGGCGGGAGAATTGTCTCCGGCTTTAAGAACAAAGATATGAAGGTCACGGACCTGCCTGCCTTTCAAACCATCAGCCTGACACCAGCCCATTTTGCAGAATTAGGCTTCTCTTGGAAGGATGACCGGTCTCTTTATGTCTCAAGGGTAAAAGAAAGTGAATGGTCAAATAACCCAAAACAGCGGCCTGACCCATCGTTATTTTTTATAAAAATCGGTGATTCATCACAGAAACAAATTACCTATCCGCCAAAGGACTATGGCGATTACGATCCAATATATCTTTCGACCGCTGGTAAACTAACCTGGCTGCGTTATCAGGATATAGCCATGACAACCAGAGACTTATGGATTGCAGACCCTGATGGTAAAAACGCCAAGGTATGGATTAAAAACGTCGGGGGCTATGATTTTTACGAGTAAAAAACCCTATTTATAATTATTATAATTTAATATTGATTATAATATTATATATGTTATAATTAAAACAGATAGAAAAATAGGAGGAATGCTAAATGACACTAGAAAAAGTTCTTAACCAACAAATTGCAAACTGGAATGTCTTATATACAAAGCTTCATCGTTTTCACTGGTATGTAAAGGGACCTCACTTCTTTACATTACATGCTAAATTTGAGGAATTATATGAGGAAGCCGCAGCAACCATTGATGAATTTGCTGAGCAATTACTTACAATCGGCGGCAGCCCAGTCTCAACCTTGAAGGAATATTTGGAAATCGCAACAATCAGGGAAACAACAGACACTTTGAAGGCTGAGGAAATGGTCCAGACCATTGTAAACGACTTCACACAAATTATCGCTGAATTACAAGCTGGAATGGAAACAGCTGAACAAAACAATGACGAAGTAACCAGCGACATGTTTTTGGGACTGAAAGGCAAACTTGAGAAACATAACTGGATGTTAAAAGCATTTTTAGGTGCATAAAAAAATAGGACAAGGCATAATTGCTGCTTTGTCCTATTTTTTTAAGGTTTATAATTTATTCCCAGCGATGAAATGATCATCAAAAATGTGAAAATGAGCAGAAAGATGTTAAGGGAAAGACCCCAGATGGCATATAGTCTCGATCTTTTTAATGCAAATAGACCAATGACTCCAAGGAAAAATCCCACAATCGGAAGCTGAATAATAAAGACTCCAGGGAATACTTTTTCTTTTATTAACAGAGCCACATTTAAACCGGCCAATGATATAAGCGCAACAAGGAAAGAAAGAAATCCTGATATGGTGGGGAGGCGTCTATCCCCCCCTTTTTTCTTTACTCCCAGTTCCATAGTTTCACTTCCCCCACTTTCACGGCACGAATGACCTTTAAGTCTTGCAATTTTCTTAATTCCTCTGTCGGTCCGGTTATGACCGCCCCATAAACATTTATGCCATGCTTTTTAATATAGGTAAGTCTGCTTTTTAAGGCTAATGATTTGGCACGAGCCACCTTTTCCGCAACTGGTTCATTTCTTTCCAGCAAAGTTAAAATGTCCACAAACACTTCTTCATTTGTTTTCTCGTCTGTTCGAAATGGAGACCAAATCGTCGGATCATATTGTGCCGGGTAGCCTAGCGCAGTAATTGGTACTCCATCTTTATCCACCTGGGCAGCTTCCATTCCCGTATCAACAGCCAGCCAACGAAGTTCCATATTTTTGGGCAAATGCTTCTGTAACACGTCCGGCTCCATTAATTCGTTTAATGAAACATAAACTTCAGCAACTGTTCCGTCCGGCAGCTTATTTAAGATATCCCATTGATTTGTTTGATTAAATGGAATGGAGGCCTTCGGGTGAAACAACACTTCGGTTTCCTTGTCAGGAATTTCAGGCAGTGGACGGTCTAAAAGCATATTCTTCTTTGGAAAATTAGGATGGTCTAGAAAAAAATCAATTTCATAGTTTCCCGCCCGATAATCCTCTTTCCCGATTCTTTTAAAAACATCAAAGCTAATATTCATAGAAAAAAAGCCAATTTCATCTTCCAGCTTTATTTTTTCCAAGCCCATATTGGGTTCCGTTACATAGATTGTTTTTGTAACTACGTCTATCAGATGGTCCGCACGCCCGCCGATAGCGTAATACAAAGAGGTAGTTAAAGTCATGACGGGAACGATTAATAAGATAATAGCAAGGCTAATCATGATATTTGTTCTTCGTGCCATATTTTTTCCGATTGTCACTATTTCAGTTTGACTTTTTTTTGAATAAGGTTGTATTTCACTTACTTCATTCAGTGTTTCGTTTAGAAGTTTTTGATAATCATCTTCAAATTGATTCTTATCCTCGCTCATCTAACTACTTCCTTTCCTTTACTTTTTCGATAACTTTTTTCCGTCCCCTATGTAAATGGCTTTTCAGTTTATTTAAGTTTATTTCCAAAATTTCTGCCGTCTCACTGTAAGAAAGCCGGTGTAAATCGCATAGCAGCAGAACATGCTTTTCCTGTTCCTTTAATGAGTGAATATCTTTAATCAATAATTGAAAACTCTCTTTTTCCAGCAATCTTTTTTCCGGCGTTTCTTTAGATGAATGCCGCTCCTCCTTAGGTTCCTGAATGATGATCCGTTTATTTTTCCTTTGCAAATCAATGAAGGAGTGGTAGGCGACCTTAAACAACCATGCGCGTATATTTGAGATTTCATAGTCCTCTAGATGCAAATAGGCTCGGTAAAAGGATTCCTGAACCAAATCCTCAGCGACAAAATGATCCTTTGAAAGGGAGTACAGATATCGGTATAAATCATTTACATTGTCGCGGTATACTTGATCTAACTCCACTTTTGTTCCCCCTTTCACCATAACCACGTTTAACGATAGCAAAAGGTTGCAGTTTTGGAAAATTTTTTAATTTCCAAACAAAAAATAAAAGCAGCCCAAATTGAGCTGCTTCATGTCACCTGATAATCTTTTAATAATTCTACTTCTTCATCCGTCAATTCCCGATATTCTCCGAGTTCGAGCGTTTCATCCAGCTGCAATGGTCCCATCGATATCCGCTGTAAATAGACGACTCTTTTGCCCACAGCTTCGAACATTCTTTTCACTTGATGAAATTTCCCTTCGGTAATTGTCAGCTCGATATCTGAGCGGATACCGGATTTTATGATTTTCAGCTCACCAGGCTTGGTCAAATAGCCATCATCTAGGACAACACCTTTTGCGAAGGCTTTCACATCATCCTCTGTTACTTCACGATCAATAACAGCAAAATAGGTTTTCGGAACATGCTTTTTCGGTGAAAGAAGCCGATGCGCCAATTGACCATCATTCGTAATCAACAGCAAGCCCTCAGTGTCCTTGTCGAGGCGGCCGACAGGAAACGGTTCATACACCTGATCCTCCATCTCTAGTAAATCAATGACTGTTTCATCTACGTTATCCTCTGTTGCAGAAATTACTCCTGGAGGCTTGTTCATCATTAAATAGATAAATTCTTTGTATTCAATCACTTCCCCGTTTAATGTCACGGTTTGTGTATTTGGATCCACATGCTGCTTGGCATCCTTGATGACAACATCATCTACTTTAACAGCACCATTTTTCAGAAGCTGTTTGACTTCCTTACGGCTGCCAAAGCCAAGATTGGCAAGCATTTTATCAATTCTCAACAGCTTTTCTCCTTCCAAATAATTTTAATTTGGATAGTAAACGGTCTACTCTATTTCCAAATAAGCGCCGGGCCAGACCCGATTTTACTCCAAGGTAAAAATAAATACCAGCGCCAACCCCTGCACTTATTAAAATAATGGCCACAGATTGAAGCTTTGATTCCGGTGATAAAAATAACAATAAAAATCGATAAACAACCTCGGTGCCAACCCACATCAGTCCGGCAAAAATGGCAATCAATAAGCTTCTCCGCCAAACCAGCCGGAACGGATATTTGGCAAATTTCTTAATGATAATGATATTAATGATTATGGCGGCTGTGTAGCCAAGTGTCGTTGCCAACACCGCCCCTTTTATTTCCATCAGCTCAATCAGGGGTATATTTAAGGTTAATTTGATTAATAAGCCAACAAGCAAACTCAATATCGTAAAACGCTGTTCATTGATTCCCTGCAGGATTGCGGCTGTTACAGAGTAAAGCGAAAACAATATCGCAACAGGAGCATATGTGCTTAAGACTCCCGCGCCCAATAAATTATGTTCATAAAACGCCGTATAGACAGGCTCAGCCAGCAAAGAAAGCCCGATTGCTGCCGGCAACGTCAAAAACAAAAGCACTTGAAAGGTTTGGTTCAACTGGTGATTTAAACTTTTTCGATTCCCCTCCACAAACGCCTTTGTGATGCTTGGGACAAGCGCTAAAGAAAAGCCTATAGCCAACGAAACAGGGATAATGACGATTTTATGCGATTCAAAATTCAAAATAGAAAAATAATCTTCCGCCACTTTTGCCTTTCCGATGGCAGCCATGGCCTTCGTAAAGGTAAATTGATCAATTGCTTGAAACAATGGATTAGCAATTCCAACCAGCACAAACGGGAATGCAGAAATAAAGATTTCCTTGTAAATTTCCTTTAGTGATATATCTATTGTGCCTTTGTCATGGGTTAGAAGTTCGTCCAAATGTGGCTTTCGTTTATACCAATACCAAAATAAAACAAGCAAGCCCCCAATAGCCCCGGTAAAGGCGGCAAAGGTTGCAACACTGACGGCGGTAACCATTTTTCCATGAAAAACTTGAAGGACGATATAGGCTCCCAAAAGCGTAAAGGTAATCCTGACGATTTGTTCGATTACCTGAGAAAGAGCCGAAGGCCCCATTGATTGATGGCCCTGAAAATAGCCTCTAATGAGACTCATAAATGGAACCACTATTAAGGCAAAGCTGACTGCTCGCATGACAGTGGTAACATTTCCTATGTTTGCTTTTTCATCACCTATACTCATTTCCGCTAAAACGGGTGCAGCAATATACATTACCAAGAAGGCGGCAAAACCAGTTGCCAGCATGATCACTAAGCCAGATTTAAACAGCTTCCTGCCAACCGCATACTCTTCGAGTGCATTATATTTGGAAATAAATTTAGAAACAGCCAGCGGAACTCCGGCTGTTGCAATACTGATAAAAATGGTATATGGGACATACGAAAATTGGTAAAGAACTGTCCCTTCCCGGCCAACTATTTGAAAGAATGGAATGACATAAATAAGTCCGAGAATTTTTGAAAGAATCGTTCCAACTGTTAATATAAAGGTTCCTCTTAATAGCTTAGATTGCATAGAATCCCTTCCTGCTTGCAGAAATACGTGCGCATTCGTTTAGAAAAAAATTCGACTTTTTTTGCACACTATTGATAGTTTACAACTTCTTCTCCCTCGATGCTACTCACAACCAAAGCAAATTTATGAAAAGTCGTTTATTTTCCTTATGTTATGCTTATAATGAAGTGAATATATTTTAAGTTGGTGTAAATATGGAATTTGATTGTATAGTCATAGGCGGCGGGCCATCAGGACTAATGGCAGCCATCGCCGCAGGGGAAAAAGGCGCTAAGGTGCTGTTAATTGATAAAGGGGACAAGCTTGGCCGAAAGCTGGCCATTTCCGGCGGCGGGCGCTGCAATGTCACAAACCGTCTGCCTGTTGAAGAAATTATTAAGCATATCCCGGGAAACGGCAAGTTTTTATATAGCGCTTTTTCGATATTTAATAATGAAGATATCATTCGTTTCTTTGAAGGGTTGGGAATTACCTTAAAGGAAGAAGACCATGGGCGGATGTTTCCGGTAACAGACAAAGCCCAATCAGTCGTCGATGCACTGTTATCTCAATTAGAAAAATTACAGGTCAAAATTTTTAAAAATTGCGCTGTCGCCGAGGTCTTATATGAAAACGGACAAACCGCAGGAGTCCTGTTAAGGGACGGACAAACGATTGCCGCGAAATCGGTTGTAATTGCAGTCGGGGGCAAATCCGTTCCGCATACAGGGTCAACCGGGGATGGCTATGCCTGGGCAGAGAAAGCTGGCCATAATATTACAGATTTGTTCCCTACCGAAGTGCCAGTAACTTCCGCTGAGTCTTTTATTAAAAATAAAACCCTCCAAGGTTTGTCACTCCGGGATATTGAATTAAGTGTATTGAACCCAAAAGGGAAACCCTTGATTTCGCACCGTATGGACATGATTTTTACCCATTTCGGAATCAGCGGGCCGGCCGTTCTGCGCTGCAGCCAGTTTATTGTCAAGGCGATGAAAAAGTGGAATTTAACACAGGTAACAATGAGTCTTGATGCTCTCCCTGACCGCAACGAGGAAGAGATTTTTCAAGAGATGATGAAGCTTGTAAAAGCCGAACCGAAAAAAAGCATCAAAAATACGTTAAAAGGATTATTGCCTGAACGTTACCTGCTATTTCTGCTCGAACAAAACGAGATTGATACTTCGGCACAGGGCGGAACGATTGCGCATGAAAAAATCCGCAGTTTCGCTAAGAACTGCAAGCAGTTCGAATTTAAAGTGAATGGAACGCTCTCAATCGAAAAGGCATTTGTCACCGGCGGGGGTGTCTCTGTCAAAGAAATAGACCCAAAAACAATGGGATCGAAACTTATGGATGGTTTATATTTTTGCGGAGAAATCCTTGATATCCACGGATATACAGGTGGATATAATATTACCTCTGCACTTGTGACCGGGAGACTTGCAGGGACCAACGCTGCCCTCTCTGCAAAAAAACAATGGGCCTGATTCTTTATATCAGGCCCGGTAAATAATCATCGCCGAAAAACAATAAATCTGATCTTCTTCCTCATCTTCCTGAAATGCAGCTACGTTATATTTAATATCCAAGAGACTCTTATCATCCAAACCTCTTAAAAAACTATTCATTTCTTTCTCCAAATCCTTCTCATGCTCACGGTCAAACAGCTTTACCTGAATCATCGGGCTCTCCCTTTCTTTTTTTCTATCATTATGACCATTTTTTCAAAATTTTAAAAATTAACTTCCGCTAAAAATTAAGATGAAGTTAAGGTTAAGCCTATACACTTCTTTTTGTAGGTTGTTAGTTCAGAAAGGAGAGATTCACTTGAATAAAAAACAAAAGATCTCCTGGGAAGTTAGCTTTGGGAGTTTAGCATTAGTAGCAGGAATGATGTCATATCTAGGATTTTCCAACGGCGGCAATCCATTTACCGCGAATCAGGGGGCTGCCGCGCAGCAGCAGGATGGGTCTGGAAACCAGCCACAGCAATTTGGAACCCAATCTGGGCAGGGAGAGGACAGCTTTGCATCCCAATCCCAAGATGGGCAAGGAAGCTTTGGATTCCGGCATGGCCATGACCGTTTTGGCGGGGATTATTCCGGAAAAACAAACGGAGATAATGGCTCCTTTGACTCCAGCAGCGGGTCCTCTCAAGATGACAACGGGCAAAATCAATTTTCAAATAGCGACTCTGGATTTGGGCATCATGGGAGCTTTGACACAACGACAGGTGGCACCTGATGTTTAACTATCAATTTAACTCGATGAGTACTACAGTTAAAATTGCCATTAGCTATGAGCTTTCTAACCATGATTTGAGCTTAATCTATCAGCTATTTGAATTAATTGAAAAAACCTGCAGCCGCTTTAGAAGCGACAGTGAGTTGTCCCTTTTAAACAGGCAAATTTCAAAGGAGGCCATTGTCTCCTTTGAAATGTTTTCGATTTTAACGGAAGCGGATAAATTTTACTGGGAGTCAAACGGAATCTTCAATCCAGGGATTTTATCTGCTCTTGAAACAAATGGATATAATCAATCTATTGAATTTGTCAGAGGTCAAAATATGGACCTGCATCTAGATGCTATCGGGGTAACATCCCAGCCATTTAAGTTAAACCGGGACCGACAGGCGGTTACGCTGCACACAAGAATCGACCTTGGCGGCATTGCCAAGGGATGGGTGATTGACCGTGCCGCTGAAATGCTCGAAAAATACGGCTATGGATTCATCAATGTTGGCGGTGACATGCGAATTTTTGGAACACTGCCCCGACCGCTTAACATCGGGATTGAACATCCAATGAATCTATCGAATATGATTTCATCAGTTCAGGTTCAAGAAGGGGCCATCGCCACTTCCACTTCGGCAAAGCGAAAGTGGTTTGTAAATGGAGAATTAAAGCACCATTTAATTGATCCAAGAACAGGTGATTCATCTGAGAGTTCCGTTATCTCCGCCACCGTCACAGCCCCGACTGCTACAGAAGCGGATGTTTGGTCTAAAATTATTCTTTTAATTGGAGAGAGGGACGGACCGGGAAAGGTTTTGGAAAAAGGACTTGGAGCCGTTTTAATCAATCAAAACTACGGCATCTGGAAAGGAGGAAATTTATTTGGAAATGTTTGAGTGGTACCTAATACGTACGACAGGAACAATTGCCTATGTATTGCTTTACTTATCTGTCATGATCGGTCTTTACACACAAGTACAGAAAAAACGGAAGCAAAAAATTGCTGTACCTTTAATCTGGCATGAGTCGTTGTCGAACTGGGCTTTTATCCTTACTTTAGGACATGTCGTCACTACACTTATTGATCAGTATATGTCATTTCAGTGGTTCGAAGTGCTGATTCCATTTCAAACAGACTATCAGCCAATCCCAATGGCACTAGGCATACTTGCCCTCTACTTCTTGATTTTAACCATAGTAACATCAAAGGCCCGGAAAGCAATCGGCTATCAGGCTTTCCGAAAAGTACATTCTTTAAACCCAATTCTATATATTTTTACAACCATGCATGGACTCATGATGGGTTCAGATTTTCAAGGGATTATTGTTGCAGCTGTAAACCTTCTTCCATTTTTGGTTTTTGGGATTTTGCTATTAAAAGATAAAAAGGAACTTGACGCTCCATATTCATAAAAAAAACCGATTCCAAAAAGGAATCGGTTATTCTGTTTCACCCGTCCACTCAAGCATGCCGCCCACCATGTTGCGGACCTTGTAGCCTTGCTCCTGCAGGTAGTGACAGACATTGCCGCTGCGACCGCTAGATCTACAGATGAAAATATATTCTTTATCTTTGTCAAAATAATCAAGCTGTGCCGGGATATCCCCCATTCGGATATGCTTGGCACCTGGAATCATGCCCATAGCAACCTCGTGGTCTTCCCTGACATCCACCATTTCAGGCTTTTCTCCTGCTTCAAGCTTCTTTTTCAATTCCTCAGTAGTGATTGTTTTGATTTCTTCCATTTTATCCATCCCCTTCAAAAGAGGCTGCCCCAAGGACAGCCCCTATAATATTAGTTAGCTACAATGTTTACAAGTTTTCCTGGAACAGTGATCACTTTGCGAACAGTTTTCCCTTCGATTTGTTCCTTAACCCGGTCATCATCCATTGCAATTCCTTCAAGTGCTTCTTTACTTGCATCAGTCGGAACCAATAGCTTCGCTTTTACTTTGCCGTTGACTTGAATCACGATTTCAACTTCGTTATCCACTAGCTTTGCTTCATCATATGCAGGCCAAGCTTCATAGGAAATTGTATCATTATGCCCTAGTTTTTCCCAAAGTTCCTCAGCAATATGCGGTGCCACTGGTGAAAGAAGCTTAACAAAGCCTTCGATGAAATGCTTTGGAAGAACAGTTGCTTTATAAGCTTCATTAATGAATACCATCATCTGAGAAATGGCAGTGTTGAAGCGCATTCCTTCGTAATCCTCAGTTACTTTCTTTACAGTTTGATGGTAGGCTTTTTCCAGATTGGAAGCTTCTTCGTTCGGCTGAATTTTTGGATTCAATTCACCGTTTTCCTCCACCAGCAAACGCCAGATACGGTCGAGGAAGCGGCGGGATCCATCTAAGCCGTTTGTGGACCAAGCGATTGAAGCATCAAGCGGTCCCATAAACATTTCGTATAGGCGCAGCGTATCGGCACCGTGGGTATTGACGATGTCGTCTGGATTGACGACGTTGCCTTTTGATTTACTCATTTTCTCATTGTTTTCACCAAGAATCATTCCTTGGTTAAACAGCTTTTGGAATGGTTCCTTGGTAGACACAACGCCGATATCATACAAGAATTTATGCCAGAAACGTGAATATAACAAATGAAGCACGGCATGCTCGGCACCGCCAACATAAATATCAACTGGAAGCCATTGCTTTAATTTTTCCGGTGAAGCTAAAGCTTCCTTATTGTTCGGATCAATATAGCGCAAGAAGTACCAGCAGCTTCCTGCCCACTGCGGCATCGTGTTGGTTTCACGGCGGCCCTTTTTGCCTGTAACAGGGTCAACCACATTTACCCAATCCTTAATATTGGCTAGCGGTGATTCACCTGTCCCGGACGGTCTGATTTCGGTTGTTTTTGGCAGCATTAATGGAAGCTCTTCTTCCGGTACGGCTGTCATGGTGCCGTCTTCCCATTGAATAATTGGAATCGGTTCACCCCAATAACGCTGGCGGCTAAACAGCCAGTCGCGGAGACGGAAGGTTACCTTCTTCGTACCAATACCCTTTTCCTCAAGCCAGGAAATCATTTTTTTAATTGCATCTACTTTGTTTAGACCATTTAAGAAATCGGAATTGACGTGTTCGCCATCGCCGGTATAAGCTTCTTTCTCTACATCGCCGCCGGCAACAACTTCCTTAATCGGCAGTTCAAATTTTCTCGCAAATTCATAGTCGCGCTCATCGTGTGCCGGAACGGCCATAATTGCTCCAGTACCATAGCTGACTAATACATAGTCGGCAATCCAGATTGGCATTTTCTCGCCGTTAGTAGGATTGATGGCGTAGGCGCCCGTGAATACCCCTGTTTTTTCCTTTGCAAGGTCGGTACGCTCGAGGTCACTCTTTGATTTTACTTTATCTAAATAAGAGTCAACCGCCTCCCGCTGCTCCGCTGTTGTAATTTTATCCACCAAAGCATGCTCTGGAGCAAGCACAGCATAAGTGGCACCAAATAGTGTATCAGGGCGGGTCGTAAATACCGTGAAGGTTTCATTGTGACCATCGATTTGGAAGGTCACTTCCGCACCCTCGGAACGGCCAATCCAGTTCCGCTGCATTTCCTTCAAGCTTTCCGGCCAGTCCAGTTCTTCTAGATCTTCAAGTAGACGGTCGGCATAAGCTGTAATTTTTAAAATCCACTGTCTCATTGGACGGCGTTCAACCGGATGGCCTCCGCGTTCACTTTTTCCATCAATGACTTCTTCGTTGGCTAAAACCGTTCCAAGCGCTGGACACCAGTTGACCGGTACTTCATCAACATAGGCGAGACCTTTTTCCCATAGCTTCAAGAAAATCCATTGTGTCCATTTGTAGTACTCAGGGTCAGTCGTATTGACTTCGCGATCCCAGTCATAGGAAAAACCAAGAGATTTAATTTGTCTGCGGAATGTGTCAATGTTTTTCGCAGTAAATTCAGCAGGGTCATTGCCTGTATCTAGAGCGTATTGTTCAGCTGGCAGCCCGAATGCATCCCAGCCCATTGGGTGAAGGACATTATAGCCCTGCATCCGTTTCATCCGTGAAAGGATATCCGTTGCAGTATAACCTTCCGGATGCCCCACATGCAGTCCGGCCCCTGACGGATATGGGAACATATCTAAAGCGTAGAATTTCCGTTTGCCCGGATCTTCGCTTGTTTTAAATGTTTTTTCTTCTTCCCATTTCTTTTGCCACTTCTTTTCGATTTGTTGATGATCGAAACTCATATCTGTAATCCTCCTTAAAAAATAAAAAACCTCTCATCCCCAACAGGGACGAGAGGACTGTATGTATCTTCCCGCGGTACCACCCACATTAGTGCAATGCACTCGCTTCATTAATCCTTAACGCGGAAAACGGCAAACATTACTTTTCATTCATGCCTGCAACTCCTAGGCGAGTTCATGACCCTCCCGGTTGACTTGCACCAGCCGTCAACTCTCTAAATACGGGACTTAAATCACTACTACTCCTACTCACTGTTATTAAAATATAAATATAACGTAATTGTATTAAATTTTCTAACAGTATGCAAGTAAACTTGAGCCTATTTTCATGGTTGACAGGGATACTTGATTTTAAACATCAAAACCACAGTCAATCAGCTGTGGTTTTGGTTGCGGAAAGTATTTATAACGCTTTTGCCGTTACCTGCTCTTGCGTTTTCAAATGACGGTCATATATTAGCGTGGTAATAATCGCGATGATAAATAATCCGATTAAGATTGTGAATAAAGCAGACATGCTGTACAAATCAACAATGACGCCGCCAAGGAGCGGTCCAATCATTCTTCCGCCGGTTGCTGTACTGTTAACAATTCCTTGATAAAATCCTTCGCGGCCCTTAGGAGCAAGGGCAAAGGCTAAGGTTGGCACCGCCGGCCAAACGAACATTTCCCCAATTGTTAAAATAATCATTGCGGCTAGGAAGCCGGTAAAAGCCCCCGCATTTCCAGCAACTATAAATGAAATGATAAAGATGGCGATTCCAATCAGAATTTGCACCTTAAGGGAAGCACTAAGATGTTTTAAAATACCATTTAAAACAGGCTGCCCCAATACGATTAATGCCCCATTTATCGTCCATAACAAGCTATATTGTGTGAGGGTGATGTTGATTTCCTGCGTATAGGAAGCAATTGTTGTAGTCCACTGGACATACGCAACCCAGCATAGTAAATATCCCGTACTAATAATAAGTAAAGCTTGCAGGTTGGCTTTGCTTTTTATGGTTGGAGCAGTTTTGGTGTTTGTTTCACGCTTAGCTGAGTCAATCACAATTCCTTTATATCCGAAAACTGCGATAAATAAAAAGATCACATACATGATGGTATTAGCTAGGAAGATTAGTTGGAAGGAATAGTCGGCAACAATGCCGCCTAAAGCAGTACCAACAGCGACCCCGAGGTTTTGTGCAACATAGAGGGCATTAAAGGATTTCCGGCCGCCTTCTCGCCAAACCGATCCTGCCATGGCATACATCGAAGGAAAAATAATACCTGTTCCAAAACCAACAATAGTTAAAAAGACAACGTAGGATGGCCAGCTATGCCAGATGGTTAATCCAACCAAGGCTAGAAGTGAAATTCCAATTCCCAGCAGAATCGATTTATAACCGCCTAGTTTATCATATAAATTTCCGCCAAACAGATTTCCGATTACGGTGGCTCCTGCATTTAACATCAGGACGATTCCGGCAACCGAAAGGGACTTACCTAGATAATCGTGAATATAAATCGTATTTAAAGGCCATAAAAAAGAAGAGCCTATTACATTCACTGCCATCCCAATGATTAAAAGCCATAAGGCACGTGGCATGAAAAACGCTCCTTTGATAAAAAATATTTCGATATCCATGGTATTTTAGCCCTTTTTTAGTAGAAGCGCAATCCTTTTTGATTACCATTTTTCGCGAAGGAAATTTTCAAAAAATAGAGACAGTGGTTCCTCATCTTTATCCGCCAAGATTGAAGATTTATCCGCCGAATTCCAAGTAGTATCCGCTAAACTCATTGACCGATCCGCCGAACCTGACAAATATCCGCCAAAACACTAATTCTCACTTAACTCCCCATCAAAAAAGCCACAAAAATTGACACAGTGTCACAGGTTTGTCACTATATACGTATAGGAAAACACTGTCCCTATAAAAGAAACAGTGTTTTCAATGGATTAATCTCCTCATTCAGGCTCTTTCCAATAGGTTCCTATTCCTTCTTGGCCGGACGAATAGAAAACCTGATAACGGAAAGGGTCTATTTTTTTGGCGTTGCCGGTACTACAGGTGCCTGCGCCGGGAAGTAGCTGTTTACAGCTTGATCCTTCTTCTTCTCATTTACCTTCTCATCAGCAACAGCCTTTTTCACTTTTTCAATTTCTGCATTTACCTCATCCAAATTGACACCCTTTTTGATAAGCTCTTCGGTGGCAACGCGAATCGCTTTATTGGACGCTTCAATAGAAATGCGCAATGAATCCATTGAGCCTTGCGGATTGTGGAAGCCTGACGAGTTTTCCGCGGCGATGATATCCCAGTACCATTGACCTTTACGAACATATTCTTGTGCTTCCTTAATTTTTTCTTGGCCCACACCTGATGTAATCATCTTATTTATATAATAATGGGCAGTTGTAGAAATATCCTGTGCTTCGTGTAGAGCACTAACGTTAGCTTCCTGAATTTCATAGACGCGGTCTTTTAGCTTATCCAAATCACGGTCACCATGGCATTGGCCGCAGGAAGTCTGCATCGTTTTAAGCGGTGATGTCCACCAGTGGGACGAAATCTTTCTTTTTCCATCGACACGTTCATATGGCATATGGCAGTCGGCACAGGATACACTGGCTTTGCCATGTGGACCCGATGCATTAGTTTCAAATTCAGGGTGCTGGGCTTTTAGCATCGGCGTACCGGAAATGCTGCTAACCCAGTCTTTTTCAAAGCCATTTTGTTTAGCAATAGTGTTATAGTATTCATACATATCTTCCGGCTTAAAGCCGTTGTTCCAAGGGAAAATAACTTCACTGTTGCTGGCTGCAAAATGGTACTCTACGTGACACTGGCCGCACACATAGCTGCGCATTTCATTTTTCGTTGGCTTCGACGTATCAATTCCTTGTGCATTTAAAGCTTTATAGAAACTCGGACGGGTGACGCGTAAATCCATCGTTTTTGGGTCATGACAGTCGGAGCAGCCGATTGGCGAGTGCCCCATCGCTTCCCCTTTAGGCCAGATAGCCTGGTTAAAATTAGCGCCCCAATAGCTGTCGCCCATTTCTTTAATCATCCCCGGCACAGCGGTTGATTTACAGGTATAACAAGAACCTACTGATTTATCGGTAATACGTTTAACATTGCGAATATCCTCTAACGCATAGACGTGGCCTCTGTCTTCATTGTATTCGGTCGCGAATCCGTAACCGTTAAAAAGGATTGGAAGTAATGGTTCTTTATCCGGATCATATTTGCTCCGTTTGACAGAGCCATTGTATTTGGTATCTTCCATTTTCTTATTTTTCATATAACTGTTGTATTGTAGCGGAAATAAGTCCTTGAAAGCTTCATTACTTATTTCATTTTCTGAAAGGCCTGTTGTTTTCTGTCCAGCGGCATTTGCCGTTTTTTCGCCGGAATCTTTGCTGCATCCGGTGACAATCAGTACAAACGCCAGGACGAGAAGATATGCCCCATATCTCAACCTGTTCATTTCTTAAAATCCTCCCTTATTTTCTAATAGCTCTCCTGATTTTGGCGGCTTATTAAAATGGTCATCTTTAAAGCCTTTGCCATGCGGTACGGTTTTGTGGCATGAAATACAGCTGTCTTTCGCATCATGCGAGACATTGGTCAGTGTACTCTGATGGCAGGAGATGCAGTTTTCATTCATGATATTTTTTGTACGATCTGTCGCATGAATGACATCCGGAATATCCTCTGTTCCCAGCGTGTTGAAGTAAATATGCGTCATCCCCGCGCGCGCTTTAAAAAATAACTTTCCAGTTTCACTTTCATGAGGCAAATGACAATCGTTACACTGTAATTCAGCGTGCGTAGAGTCCATGAATGAGGCATACTGCGATTTCATGGTATGACAGTTTTGGCAAAAACCCGGGGAATCCAAGTAGGCCATTGTTTTCACCGTAGAAAAGGACAAGAAAACACCCACAAGGAGAGCCAATACGATTAAAAACCGTTTGTCGATTTTTAAAAGCTTTTTAAACATTTTCTTCACCTCCCATACTCCTTTTTTCTCTCTTTTTTTATAAATTAAAGTACGTAGTACCTTAATCATTTAATTAGGAAACCTTATTCTTTTTCGAATGAGAACGGTCAATGCTGCTGCCGACAACAGGCTGATACCGCCGAATGCCCCTAGCGCAAGATTATTAGAAGTCTTTTCTTCCATCCTTCCATCGGTTTTCGATAATTCCATGACCGATTTCGTTTCGCTGCGTTCATATTGTAGGTTAAAGCTTTTTTCATCTCCAGCCTTCACATCCTGAAAGTGATAAGCAAATGTTTCTTCTCCATCAGCATGACTCTGTTCCTTTGGCGCTGGGGTCAGTTTCATCTTTTTTGCTTTAGACGGTTTTGTAAAATTCACATTCACCAGCCCAATATCAACAAAGCTTTTAAAGCGATAGGATAAAAATTTCTTATCATTATTTACATTTAAACTATTGGTATAAAATTCAATCACAAACTTATAGCGTTCATGCGGACCAATTTCCTGGCTTGTTGTCCAGGAAATGGTTCCTCTTTCACGGTTAATCCTGTATTCCATTTCATACACCTGCTTTAAATCTGCTGAGTAATCTGCAACATATCCGATTCGGAAGCCTCTCTCATTCATTGGAAGAGGAATTTCAATTTGTCCAATTTGAGCCTGGTCAGAATCGTTAACCATTGTTCCATGATAGCCAATTAACAACGGTGGATAGTCTTTCTCCTCGTCATTTGGATGGAACGCAAACTCCGGCATGACCTGAATGGTTAATTCCTCTAAACTAAAAATATTTTGCTCCTCTTCGGCATAGAAAATGGAGGGGCTTACAATAATGAAAAGTATCCCAATGATTAGCATAATTTTTTTCATTAACTTGAACTCCTTAAAAATGGATAAAATGTGAATTGATTCACAAAACAACTGAAATAAGAGGCTAGACTAAAAGATTTGCCTAACTGGGAATGGAGGTATTACATGGAAGATTTGTTTTCCTACCCTATTTAAACCATTTGTGAGCTGGCTTCATCCGTGACGGAAATCACACTGAAATATAGAGTTATTTCTAAAATGTGAACATAAATTGTCTCTATTCTCATGATGTTTCTAGGGTAAAATTGATTTTGCAATAATGTTTTTTTATTTTTCCAGAAAAAAATCTCTCAACAATACGTTGAGAGATTTTGACAAATTTATGAAGATTAATTATATTCCTGGTGAAATTTCGATTTTACAGGCTGACCGCCAGTTTGTTCATACTTCTTTTTAGCTTGTTTAATGATGTCTGCATCTTGTCCAAACTCAATGTCCTGATTGTTAATTCCGTTTCGCGTTTTTTGTTCTGGGTTTTGCTGTTTTGAACGTTTTTTCAAAACTGTTCTCCTCCTCGGGTCCCTTGTAAAATCAAACTATTTTGCAGCTGCTGAACCTGCAGTCTCATTCTGTGCAGCTGTTCCCGCTGCTGCCCATTTGCGCTATGAGCCATCGTACAGATATCCTGATACGTCTGCTCAAGATTTTGCAGCGCCGTCGTATAATCATTATCATTGTAATGTTCCTGAAGACTGCTTTGCTTATACTGCTGCTCGGCGTAGCGAAGACAATCCTCCACCTGCTGTGTTAGGTTTTCCATTGAATCGCGAGTAGCCATGTAAGAACCCCCTTCTTGATATGGCGCGACTTAAAATCACTAATTGAAGCGCACTGCTTCATTTCTTATTTTGTTCCTCAATCTTTTTCCTATTACACGATTGAATTGATAAATCCTGGCAGTGATAAATACAGTTGGATAAGCATTATCTTCATGATAAAATTTACTTTATGCTAAAAAATATAAAGGAGTTTTCCTGAATGCTTCAGACAAAACCTTTTCTATATGCAACTGATGATAAGCTCTACCATACATGGAACTATCACCTGCGCCAGCAATTTGGGCACAAGGTATTTAAAGTAGCCTTAGACGGCGGCTTTGACTGCCCGAATCGTGACGGTACCGTTGCCCACGGCGGCTGTACGTTTTGCAGCGCCGCAGGTTCAGGCGATTTTGCCGGAAACCGGGTCGAAAGCTTGGAGAAACAATTCAACGATATAAAGACAAAAATGCACACGAAATGGAAAGACGGCAAATATATGGCCTACTTCCAAGCATTCACCAACACCCATGCTCCTGTCGAGGTTCTTCGTGAAAAATACGAAACGGTTCTTAAGCAGGAAGGAGTGGTAGGTTTGTCGATTGCAACACGGCCTGACTGCCTTCCAGATGATGTTGTGGAATACTTGGCCGAACTAAATGAAAGAACTTATCTGTGGGTTGAGCTTGGCTTGCAGACTGTTCATGAACGAACCGCTGGGCTCATCAATCGTGCCCATGATTTTCAGTGTTATGTCAATGGTGTGGCCAAATTAAGAAAGCATGGTATTAGAATTTGCACCCATATTATTAACGGACTCCCGCTTGAAACCTATGACATGATGATGGAAACTGCGCGAGAGGTCGCAAAGTTGGATGTGCAGGGCATTAAAATCCACCTTCTACATCTGTTAAAAGGAACGCCAATGGTAAAGCAATACGAAAAAGGAATGCTCGAGTTTTTATCAAAGGAAGACTATGTAAACTTAGTATGCGACCAATTGGAAATTTTACCGCCGGAAATGATTGTTCACCGAATTACCGGTGACGGACCGATTGATTTAATGGTTGGACCGATGTGGAGCGTTAATAAGTGGGAAGTTTTAAACAGTATTGATGCAGAATTAAAAAGAAGGGAAAGCTGGCAAGGTAAGTTTTTTCAAGAGGAGTTTGTTGACCGATGAAAATGGAAAGAATTCTTCCGTATGCCAGAGAACTACTTCAAAAATCAGTTAGCGAAGGTGATATAGTTGTGGATGCGACATTAGGGAATGGGCATGATACTGTATTTCTCGCTGACCTGGTTGGGGAAAGTGGCCATGTTTTCGGTTTCGATGTTCAGGAACAGGCAGTGCAGGCTGCTCAAGAACGATTAAAAAAGCAAGGGCTGTCAGAAAGGGCCACTCTTTTTCACGCCGGTCATGAAAAATCCGCCGAGCTTATTCCAGCGGCTTATCACAGTAAGATTACGGGTGCTGTTTTTAACCTTGGCTACTTGCCTGGCAGCGACAAAATGATTGTCACTCGGCCCGAAACAACCGTCACCGCGATTGAACAATTGCTTGAACTGATGGCTCCTGAAGGAATCATTGTTCTTGTTATTTACCATGGCCATGAAGGAGGCGCGATTGAGCGCGATGCCCTTTTGGAATACTGCCGCAGCCTGGACCAAAATATAGCCCATGTCCTGCAACATCAATTCATCAATCAAAAAAACAATCCGCCATTTATTGTGGCGATTGAAAAAAAATAGCAAAAACCAGGCGG
Source organism: Neobacillus sp. PVCKKU3 (assembly GCF_058323225.1). NCBI lineage: Bacteria > Bacillati > Bacillota > Bacilli > Caryophanales > Bacillaceae > Neobacillus > Neobacillus sp. PVCKKU3. Next base: position 34,542 of record NZ_JBLVQN010000005.1, on the reverse strand, counting down.
GTGCCTGGTTTTTTATTATTACATTTTCAAAAGCAGCCGAGTCACAAATGATGGCATCGCTTTTTGCAAAGAACGGTACATTAGTCCATTAAAATAAAAGAAATAGCTGATCCAGCCCCCTGCCTTGATGACTTTTTTGGCAAGTTTCCTGACATCCCTCTGCTTACGGACCTTCGAGTCGGATAAATAGATGCCAAGCAAGCCGCGATTAATAAGCTGATGAAATCCTTTGTGAGGAAGAAACTCGGTATGCCTGTCCGCTTCCACGACAAAATGCTTTAAGCGATTAAATAGGGTTTCCTGGTTTTCGTAATAAAAGCAGAAATTTAGGTCGCCTCCGGCCATATCCTCCTCTTGGTCAATAAAATAATCCAAAAGAATATGCAGGCCTTGTATGTAAGGGAAATAGCCATTACGGATATTTTCAGCATCGCTGGCTGTAAAATCATCCCGCATCGCGTAAGACACTAGACAAAATATTCCCAATGTCGAACCCGAGCAGGCTGAGAACTCGTACCATTCCATTTTCGGCAAGTGGTTTTGATGGCGTTGAAACCAATTTTCAAGCCTGGGCACCCGTTCTTCCTTTTTTACATGCTTGTGAATTTGCAAATCACAATAGTATTCGCAAAGTTCAAGCAGAAATTCTTTTATAAATTCATAATGTTTCAATTCCCTTAAAACACTGCGGCATGTCTCTGACAAATCATTTAAATAACCGCCGTCATCCTGATCCTCGCGAAGACGGTAATAGTTTTTCCGATCCGCATGTAATACTAGGGCATCCGACATCGATTCATGAAGAGCCGCAAAATCATTTGGATCAAGTGATGTGCTCCGGTCACAAAGATTGTCCAAGTAATCGCTAATTGTTTGGTAGGCGACAATAAACTTGACCGCTTTTTTATAGTGCTCCTGAGCAGTCAATGCCATTATGGCACCGCCTTCACAATGAAATGTCTTATGCTCGATGCTGGCAAGTGCCTGCTTCCTGAGTTCCGGATTAGGAATTTTTTCAGCGCGATTTTTCCAATACGCCAATTCTTGATGGACAGTCGGAATGATTTTGCGATAAACCCTCGACATAAGGGTGATTGGCTTCATGGAAAAGTCCCCCCATTCTATACGATATACCCGATGGCTTTTAACTGGCTGTAAACAAAATCCTTAGCATATTCAAATACTTCTTCCCGTTCAGGTTCATTAAAAATTTCGTGGTAACATTTAGGCCATTCTTTAAATCTTTTTTCCGATAATGGCGCATGATTAAACCATTCTTTCACGCTGCCTTTATTCACAATTTTGTCATCCCCGCCCTGCATTACCAGCATAGGGACATCACGTGTTTTTCCGAGGTTAAGGAAAGCTTGTTTAATAGCATCCGCAAGTTCACGATACCATCTTACCGAAACCTTTGTCACGTAAAGAGTATCATTCGAATCAGCTTCCCTGACATCCTCATTCCTCGTTGCCATTTGTACTGTCAGCCCTGAATTCATTCTAAAGGACGGAAAAACCACATTTAAGGCATAGGAAAGAAAGTTTAACAATTTGGATGGCGGCTTGATCAAGCCTAAACATGGAGAGGACAAAATCACGCCAGCAATGTTTACTCTTTCTTCTTGAAGGAGTCGAATAGTAATCAATCCGCCCATACTATGGCCCAGCAAAAAAACAGGCAATTCATATCGATAAGCTGCTTGAACCCAATCCTTTACTTCAAATATGTATTCATCAAAGGAATCGATATGTCCGCGGCGCGATCGCGTTGTCATTCCCTGCCCGGGAAGGTCGGCCATAATGACATGAAAGCCGGACGTGCGCCACATCTCAATCAGCCATCCGTAGCGGCGATGGTGCTCCATGGCGCCGTGAACCATGACAATAACAGCCTTCGCTTCCCCTTCTGCTTCCCACTTCCACATAACTGATCCCCCTAAAACGTTATCATTTTTTGTATTTTACCATATAGGAAAGACTAATAAGAATCTAAATGAATTTTTTAATTGCGATATTTTTTGTCATTCCTTGGCTTGATTCGTTAAAATAGAATTATCATTCAAAAAGGAGCGAGCATGATGATTTACCCTTTTAAAGATAAATACCCTGTTATTTCCGACACTGCCTATATAGCAGATTATGTAACCATTACAGGAGATGTTGAAATCGGCGATGAATCCAGCGTCTGGTTTAATTCCGTTATCAGAGGCGATGTAGCGCCGACAAGAATCGGTAACAAAGTAAACATCCAGGACAATTCCGTCCTGCATCAAAGCCCAAATAACCCACTTATTTTAGAGGATGAAGTGACCGTTGGCCATCAGGTCATATTACATAGCTGCATCATCCGAAAAGGAGCACTTATTGGAATGGGATCGATTATTTTGGACCAGGCGGAAATTGGCGAAGGTGCCTTTATTGGTGCTGGCAGTCTTGTTCCGCAAGGCAAAAAAATCCCTCCTAATACATTAGCATTTGGAAGACCAGCTAAAGTTATTAGAGAAATCACTACTGAAGACATTAAGGAAATGGAAAGAATCACAAGAGAATATGCAGAAAAAGGGCAATTCTATAAATCCCTACAAAAAGGCACCCAATCTTAACGATGGGTGCCTTTACTTTTCCATTTATCTACTCGCTAATACTATATCTTTTTTATACTCGCTTTGAAAGGAGTACACTCCTTCAACATACACCTGATGCCAAACCATAAACATAAGAACAGTCCAAATCTTTCGGCTGTTGTCAGCTTTATCCTGACAATGGTCATCAAGAAGCTTTAACAGGTACGTCTTATTGATTAAATGGTCTGTCTGGCTTTCACGAATGATATTTTTTGCCCAATCATTCATCTCCGCCTTTAGCCAGTGGCGGATAGGAACAGGGAAGCCAAGCTTCTTCCGGTTTAGAACATGATCAGGAACGACCCCTTCGGCGGCCTTACGCAAAACGTACTTAGTAGTGCCGTTAGCTGTTTTCAAGCTAGTTGGGATTTTCGAGGCCACTTCAAATACTGCCTTATCTAAGAACGGCACGCGCAGTTCCAATGAATGAGCCATCGTCATTTTATCAGCCTTTAGTAAAATATCACCGCGCATCCAAGTATGGATATCGATATATTGCATCCGGTCAACCGGATCATAGCCTCTTGATTCCTCATAAAGAGGTTTGGTGATATCGGTATAGTTCAAGCCTTCACGATAGACACTCAAAAGCTCACGTTTTTCCGCTTCGTCGAACATCTTGGCATTACCAATGTAGCGCTGCTCCATCGGTGTTACCCCGCGTTCAATAAAGCTCTTTCCTTTCATCCCTTCCGGAAGCATATCGGCAATTCCTTTTAGAAGGACCTTTCCGACTCTAGGAATTTTATTAAAAATCTCCAAATCGCCAGGTTCGCGGTAAATATTATAGCCGCCAAACAATTCATCAGCGCCTTCGCCTGAAAGAACAACCGTAACATGCTTTCTCGCTTCACGGGCGACAAAATATAATGGAACACAGGCTGGGTCGGCAAGCGGGTCATCCATATGCCAAATAATTTTCGGAACTTCTTTCATATATTCCTCAGGCGTAATGATATAGCTGATGTTTTCTACGCCAAGCTTTTCAGCTGTTTCCTTGGCAACATCAATTTCGCTGAAGCCATTGTGCTCAAATCCGACGGAAAACGTTTTAATAGCCGGATGGAATTGCTTTGCAATCGAGGCAATGATGGAAGAGTCAATCCCACCTGATAAGAATGAACCAACCGGAACATCACTGCGCATATGCTTTTCAACCGAATCAAACAGAATATCACGGATTTCCTTTACGAAGTCATCTTCCGATTTTAGTACTGGGTGAAAATGTGCCTTCCAGTAGCGGTTCATTTCCATCTTCGAGCCGATTTTTTTTGTAAAATAATGGCCTGGTTCAAGCTTTTTAATTCCTTCAGATAGGGTATCAGGTTCTGGAACAAACTGATAGGTTAGATAATGCTGCAAGGAATCATAATCCAGCACATCATTTTTAAGAGCCAGCAAAATGCTCTTTTTCTCAGAAGCAAAGAAGGTTCTGTCACCATCCTCCATATAAAAGAATGGTTTAATTCCAAACGGATCTCGAGCCCCATAAAGTGTTTGTTCCTGCTTATCCCAGATAACAAAAGCAAACATCCCGCGCAAGCGTTCAACTGCTTTTTCCTTTAGATGGCTGTAGAGAGCAATGATAACCTCTGTATCAGAGCTTGTGGAAAAAGTTAGTCCTTCTTTGAGCAACTCTTCACGAAGCTCGACATAGTTATAAATTTCACCGTTAAAAATAATCCAGTATCTTTCGTTTTCATACGTTAGCGGCTGGTGCCCGGATTCAATATCAATGATACTTAACCGGCGGAAACCAAATTGAATATGATCATCATCATAATAACCATCATCATCTGGTCCACGATGGGTTATAATATCGTTCATATTTTTAAAAAGCTGCTTTTCTTCGTCACGATAATTTTGCGTTTTGTCATGTACACAACCGATAAAACCGCACATTATGTACCTCACCTACTCTATTTCAAAATATCCTTTTGTAAAAACATACTCTCTAATACTACCACTTTTTTTTCAAAAATGGCACTGTGAACAAAAGGAAAATCATGTATCATCATTTTTCACTTCAATAGTCCTACTTAAACATTTTATTCCAATTTTTAAAACACTGAACAAGAAAATAGACGTTTAATGAAAAATGGGAGTTACACCTTAATGCAACTCCCACTCCATATTATTTTCCTTCTGCCTGCTCACGTAATGCATCTGCCTTATCAGTGCGTTCCCAAGGAAGATCAACATCCGTACGGCCAAAATGTCCGTAAGCTGCTGTTTGCTTATAAATGGGGCGGCGTAAATCCAGCATTTTAATGATTCCTGCAGGGCGCAGGTCGAAGTTTTTACTTACTAAGTCAACCAATACCTGTTCGCTGACTTTGCCTGTGCCAAAAGTATCGATGGAAATCGATACCGGTCTTGCTACACCAATCGCATAGGCAAGCTGGACTTCACATTTTTCAGCTAAACCTGCTGCGACAATATTTTTAGCAACATAACGTGCAGCATAAGCGGCAGAACGGTCAACCTTTGTCGGGTCCTTACCGGAAAAAGCGCCGCCGCCGTGACGGGCATAGCCTCCGTAAGTATCCACGATAATTTTACGGCCAGTCAGTCCTGCATCCCCCTGCGGTCCGCCGATTACGAAGCGGCCGGTTGGGTTTATAAAATATTTTGTATTTTCATCGATTAATTCTTTTGGTACAACCGGATTAATAACATGTTCCTTAACATTGCGCTGGATTTGCTCTAGTCCAATTTCCGGATGGTGCTGGGTGGAAATAACAATTGTATCAATCCGAACCGGTTTGTTGTTCTCATCGTATTCGACCGTTACTTGTGTTTTTCCGTCCGGACGAAGGTATGGAAGGATATCCTCTTTACGAACCTCCGTCAACCGGCGGGCAAGCTTATGGGCTAAAGATATCGGAAGAGGCATCAGCTCTTTCGTTTCGTTACAGGCGAAGCCGAACATTAAACCTTGGTCACCTGCACCAATTGCTTCAATTTCTTTATCTGACATTTGACCTTCACGAGCTTCAAGTGCTTGATTGACACCCATAGCAATGTCAGGAGACTGTTCATCAATAGAGGTTAACACCGCACATGTTTCCGAATCAAAGCCATATTTCGCACGAACATAGCCAATTTCTTTGATCGTCTCACGAACAATTTTTGGGATATCTACATATGTAGAGGTAGTGATTTCGCCGGCAACTAGAACTAAGCCGGTCGTTACTGATGTTTCAGCAGCTACGCGGGCATTTGCATCCTTTGCTAGAATGGCGTCTAAAATAGAATCAGAAATCTGGTCACAAATCTTATCAGGATGACCTTCAGTTACTGATTCAGAAGTGAACAAATGGCGTTTTAGTGACATCTGAATTCCTCCTATAATAATGAAATAATGAGGCTCACTTTTCAAAGGTTAACACCCTTTCCAAATAACCTCCATTTTGATACGGAACTCATCCCTAATAGTATGAAATAAACATCAGGTTTTTATGAAATACTACCGAAAAAACCCAACCGAGATTCTTTAGAAGATTAGTAAAGCGATTCAAACAGCACGTGTGTTTGCCAAATAGACAAAAAAACCTTTCCATGAGGAAAGGTTGAATGCAAACATTTTGCGTGCCTTTCACTCTTATCGTTCAAGGACTAGCCTTGCATCAGGTTGAGCACCTTTGCCCGAAAAACGACTAAAAATAGACATTTTCCTAGTTGCAGGTTGCTGGGTTTCATAGGGCCTGTCCCTCCACCAGCTCGGGATAAGAGAGTATCCGTTCAAGGTTAAATCATACCCCAGATTCTTAAAGTATGTCAATGTATTTTTTAGCAACATTAACCAAAATATACAATGGAGTATGATACAAAATATGCTTAAACTGTTTTTTTCATGACTTTTTAATCACCTTTAGAATAAGGTATAAAATACAGCATAATTTCGCTAATTAGTATAGACTATTATTTTAATTGTGTTATACTATTCAATATTAATATATCAAATTAAAAAAACCATAAAAAGGAAGGTTCATTAAATGAATTCTGTTCATATCCCAAATGAATTAAAGGAATTACTTAATGAAAGTAATGTCCAAGTCCAATTATCTGTGCCGCAGCTAGTTGAAAAAATCCTCAGCAGAAAAGAAGGGACACTCACTTCCACCGGAGCGGTTCGTGTTTCAACAGGAAAATATACTGGGCGGTCTCCAGAAGACAAATTCACTGTTTTGGAGGAGTCAACCAAAGATAAAATTGCCTGGGGTTCTTTAAATCAGCCAATCTCACAAGAGACTTTCGATCATCTTTATAATAAGGTATTAGAATACTTAAAACAGCAAGAAGAAGTATATGTATTTAAAGGCTTTGCTGGTGCTGATAAGAAATCACAACTGCCGATTCAAGTCATAAATGAATTTGCTTGGCATAATCTTTTTGCCCACCAGTTGTTCATTCGGCCTTCGGAAGATGAACTTCTGACTCATGAAGCTGAATTTACAGTAATTTCTGCCCCTAATTTCAAAGCAAACCCGGCAGTCGACGGTACGAATTCTGAAACCTTCATTATTATATCATTTGAACGCCGCGTAGTTCTAATTGGAGGAACTGAATATGCGGGGGAAATGAAAAAATCAATTTTCTCTGTCATGAACTATTTACTGCCTGAAAACAATATTTTCTCTATGCACTGTTCAGCGAATGTCGGCATTGAAGGGGATGTAGCATTATTCTTCGGTTTATCCGGAACTGGAAAAACAACTCTTTCCGCAGACCCTAATCGCCGTCTAATCGGCGATGATGAGCACGGCTGGTCATCAAATGGCGTCTTTAATATTGAAGGCGGCTGCTATGCAAAATGTATTAATCTATCCCGTGAAAAAGAACCGCAAATCTTTGATGCCATCCGTTTCGGGACCGTTCTTGAAAATGTTGTGATTAACCAGGAATCGAGAATTCCGGATTACGATGATGGAACATTAACAGAAAACACTCGGGCCGCATATCCAATGGAGGCCATTGATAATATTGTCCAGCCTAGCATTGCCGGGCACCCGAATACCATTGTGTTTTTAACTGCAGATGCATTTGGTGTTCTTCCGCCAATCGCTAAATTAACAAGGGAACAAGCCATGTACCATTTCTTAAGCGGATTTACATCAAAGCTTGCTGGAACAGAGCGTGGCATTACTTCACCGCAGGCAACCTTCTCAACCTGTTTTGGTGCACCATTCCTGCCGCTGCCGGCTACACGCTATGCCGAAATGCTAGGAGAAAAAATACTTGAGCATAACGTTAATGTGTTTTTGGTTAATACAGGCTGGACTGGCGGAGAATACGGCGTCGGCAATCGTATGAAACTCTCATATACAAGAGCAATGGTGCAGGCAGCTCTTGAAGGAGAACTAAATCACGTAGAAACTGTTAAGGATACATTCTTTGGCCTAAATATCCCGCTCCATATTGCTGGGGTCCCTGATGAAGTGCTTCAGCCGATTAAAACATGGGCGGATCCTAATGCTTATGAAAAAAAGGCAAAAGAATTGGCAGAGCAATTCCGTGAGAACTTTAAGAAATTCGCTAACGTTGCCGTCGAGATTGAAGAAAAAGGCGGACCAATCGCATAAATGCCTAAGGAAAAAGAGGCTGTACCGTAATTCGGTCAGCCTCTTTCTTTATTTTCCATCAGTTGGTTTCCTCACTTCAACAGCCTGTGATTGTTGGAGAACAGTAAATCGATATTTGCCGCTCTTTTTAATTGTAAACCCGCCGCCATAATCAGTAATATGCTTTCCATCAGTGGTTGTATAGTCTGCAGCCTTCTTAAAAGTAAATGTCGTTGCCTCGGCAGTTTCTAGTTGAAATATCTCCAATTCTATTTCGTCAGGAAGATCGGTGCCTTCGACTTCGATAACCTCGTGTTCATAAAAGCCGGCATAAAGGTCCTCCGCAGAAATCATTAGTGTCGATTTCCCAATTGAGATATATGGCTCCTTTACATATATGGAAAATTCACCGACCTGCTTGCCGCCAACTGTGAATTGTAGATTCCAAACTCCTGGAAAGGGAAATGGTTCAAAGCTTGTTACAGCATGGGCATCCGTATCGTACATTCCTCCAGATAATGGAGTTTCAGCAAGGTGCTCTTCCACTCCTGTTTTAACGTGGACCGCATCGACCTTGAGAGATTTCGAATAATCATAGTTTCCCCATAAAAAAATCATCATCTTAGCAACGGTGCCTTTATCTTTTGCAATCCAGTCCTGAGGTGCAAGTAAACTCACCTTGTTCGGAATTCCAAAATTACTGTCCACATAAATTGCTTCTCCCTTTTCATCCTTTAATGCAAAATATTCACCCTCTTGGGCTTTGGTAAAAACGGAACTACCGCTGCGGGGATGCTTTTCCTCTGCTGTATTCGTAAAATAGAAAATCGGGGCAATAAGAGCAAGAATGAACAATGCTGCCACAGCCCCCAGTCTTTGGATGTTAAACGGCTTTCTTGGCTTAACTGTGCCTGCTTCACTAATCCTTTTTAACATGTCCGTTCTCTGTTTTGTAGAAAGCTCATGTTTCGGAAAATCCGCCATCATTTCCAGCAGCTCTTTATCCGATAAATTGCTCAAAATATTCACCCTCCTTTAATTGCTCATTTAGTTTTTTCATGGCCCGAAAAAAGGTAACATTCACTTTATTTTCCGACCAGCCAAGAATGTGGCCAGTTTCCTGTGAAGAAAGCTCGGCAATGCCCTTAAGCAAAATTACATCCCGATAATTTGGCTTTAATTCGTTAATCGCTTCATATAATCGGGCATACTCCTGCTTTTTTAAGATTTTCTCTTCTGTTTGAAGTTCTTTTTGATCAGGTGATTCTTGATTTAATCGTTCCTTCAGCTTTTGCCATACTGATTTTTTTCGATATAAATCAATGGCTGTATTTCTTGCAATGGAAATAAGCCAGGTTTTGGGACTTGCTTCATTTTTAAACCGGGAAAAGGCTTGAAGTGCACGGAGAAAAGTTTCCTGTACCAAATCCTCAACATCTGTCGTTCCGGTATAGTAAACAAGAAAATTGGTAACGTCCTTCTCATATTGAATAAACCATTTCTCTATTTGCTGAATCCCTTCCAACCTTAGCCCCCCTCTCTATTTGTTAATCTATATATAAGACGCTATTGTTTGGCAAATCTTACACTTTTCCAAAAGAAAAAGCAGGTGTTAACACCTGCTAGTTCGTTGAGTTTAAGGATATTAATTGATATGTTAGTGTTGTACGGCTGTTTTCCCATTCAACTTTTTTTATTAAAGCTGTACCATTTGAGTTTGTGTCCAGTGTTTTTCTGACATCCACAGGGATTTCAATCGGGTATAATCTGTATCCTTCTTTCACAAGTACAAACAGATTTTCTCCAATCCTTTTTTCATTCCCTTTTGTGACGATTAATGTATTTAATTCAAGAGGCATACCCATCACATATCCGCTCCTCTGCTATTTATATCTTTATATTACCATTATTTGTTTTGCATTTTCATCCACTTCGTCAAATCTTCCACTACTTTTCGGTTAATTGCTGGCGGAAAATAATGTGTGAAATGATCAAAATACCAGCGTTCGACTGGCTTGTCCAGACTTCGCAGCCTTCTTTCAAGACGATAGGCGTGTTCGACAGATACATTTTGGTCGTTTACTCCGTGAATAATCAGGACGGGGGCAGCCAGCCTTTCAAGCTGGAATAAAGGTGTTCTTTCTTGATATCGGTCCGGGAATTTCTCCGGTGTCCCGCCGATAACCCGTTTCATCATCCTTCGTAAATCCTTCCGCTCATAGTAGGTCAAGCTCATGTCACTGACACCGCCCCAGGTGACTAAGGAAGATGCATCTGGGAATTCAATTCCCGTCAAAAGCGCCATTACTCCACCGCGGGAAAAACCAAAGATATGTATTTGTTTCACTTTGGGCAATGATTTTAACAATAGATAGGCGGAGTAAGCATCTTCCCGGTCCTCCCCAGCAAAATCTTCATTCCCCTCCCCACCTTGGTTTCCACGATAGTAAGGAGCGAAAACGATAAAACCTTCCTGAGCAAACTGGGCAATCCGCGCCGGCCTCACCTTTCCGACACTTTTGATTCCTCCCCGCAAATAAAGAAATCCGTCATGTACCTGTTGATTTATCGGTTCTGCCAGCATCCCCTTCACGCTTAATCCATTTGAAAGATAGGTAATCTCCTTCAAATCAACGTTTGGATTTGGGGATGGAAACCGCTTCATTTCAATAATCTTTCCGTTAAATTCGTTCATTTGTATCTAATCCTTTTAAAAAAATTCCCGAACTGGGCATTCACACATTTTTTTCTTTTTCATACGATATTCTAGGCAATCAGCCCAGATAAGGAGGTTAATTTTATGAAAAAATGGTCAAAAATCAGTTTCTCCTTTCTCCTCATCAGTATACTTATGTTTTCCCTAATTGCTTGTAATAAAGATACCGCTAAAGAACCGAAGAAACTGGAAAAAGTCCGTATTGCAGAAGTTACCCGGTCAATCTTCTATGCCCCTCAATATGTTGCTTTATCAAAGGGATTCTTCAAGGATGAAGGTCTTGATGTCACATTAACGACCACACCAGGCGGTGACAAGACAATGACTGCCCTCATCTCGGGCGGTGCAGATGTGGCTCTGGTCGGCTCGGAAACTTCCATTTACGTATATGCTCAAGGGGCAAACGATCCGGTCATCAATTTTGCGCAGCTCACCCAAACTGACGGCACCTTTCTTGTTTCAAGAGAAAAAATTGACAATTTCTCATGGGATCAATTAAAGGGTACGACCTTCCTTGGCCAGCGTAAAGGCGGCATGCCGCAAATGGTTGGCGAATTCGTGTTAAAGAAGCATGGAATTGACCCGCATAAGGATTTAAACCTTATCCAAAATATTGACTTCGCAAACATCGCCAATGCTTTTGCCTCAGGAAATGGAGAATTTGTTCAATTATTTGAACCAACTGCCAGCATTTTTGAAAAAGAGGGTAAAGGTTATATTGTTGCCTCCTTCGGAAAGGAATCTGGGCATGTTCCGTATACAACCTTCATGGCTAAACAGAGCTATATAAAAGATAACAAGGACGTTATCGAAAAATTCACAAGAGCAGTCTATAAAGCTCAGCAATGGGTCCAGTCCCACAGTGCTGAGGAAATTGCTAAAGCCGTAGAACCATTCTTCCCTGATACAAACCCTGAAATTATGAAAACTGTTGTCGACCGTTATAAGAGCCAGGGATCCTTTGCCACTAATCCAATTCTTGATGAAGAAGAATGGAATAATCTGCAAAACATCATGAAGGAAGCCGGGGAGCTTCCAAAAGAAGTAAAACATGACACGCTCGTCAATACAGAAATTGCCGAACAAGTCATGAAAAAATAACTCCGAAAGGGAGGCCGGCACATGAGCTTCTTAAAGGTTCAAAATATACAACACACGTATTTTACCAAAGACTCTAAAACCACGGCCCTCTCCGATATTTCGCTTACGGTTGAGGAGGGAGAATTTGTCTCCATCCTCGGCCCTAGCGGCTGTGGAAAGACGACTTTGCTCTCCATTATTTCAAGCTTGATTAAACCAACTCAGGGGACTGTTTTGCTGGAAAATAAGCCGGTATCCACCGCAAATAACGATATTGGCTACATGCTTCAACAGGACTATCTATTTCCTTGGAAAACAATCGAAGAAAATATCCTTTTAGGCCTTAAATTATCAAAACAGCTGACTGAAAAAAACAAGTCAGCCGCCTTAAGCCTGCTTCAGCAAATGGGCTTGGGCGATGTCGAAAAGCAACTGCCAAAACAACTGTCCGGCGGCATGAGGCAGCGAGTTGCCCTTGTAAGGACACTGGCAACTGAGCCAAAGCTTTTGATGCTTGATGAGCCTTTTTCCGCACTCGATTATCAAACGAAGCTTAAGCTTGAGGATCTTGTTTCGCAAACATTGGATGAGTTTGGAAAGACAGCTATTTTGGTCACACATGATATTGGAGAAGCAATTGCCATGAGTGACCGTGTTTACTTACTGTCATCCCGCCCCGGAAGAATTCACAAAACGTTTGAAATACCTGAAGAACTGAAAACATTATCCCCATTTAATGCCAGAAATCATGAAGCATATCCAAGTTTATTTCAAACGATATGGAAGGAGTTGGAGTCTCTTGAACAAGGAAACGGATAAGGTGGAACTCCTCCATAAAAATTATATTCGCTCATTAAAGGTTGAAAAAAGGTGGATACGGTTTTACCAAGCCATCATTTTCCTGGTCTTTTTCTCAAGCTGGGAGCTTTTTAGCGCAAAACAGTGGATTGACCCGCTCATTTTCAGCTCTCCATCGAAAATTTGGATTCTGTTTATTAATAAATTACAGGATGGTTCACTGTTAACGAATTTGGGTGTGACCTTAACTGAAACGGTATTTGGTTTTATCTTGGGAACCTTTCTAGGTGTGCTGCTGGCCGCAATCCTGTGGTGGTCACCGATGGTTTCCAAAATCCTTGACCCCTATCTAGTTATCCTAAATGCGATGCCAAAAGTGGCGCTTGGGCCCGTTCTGATCGTTGCTTTGAGCCCGGGGTACCCGTCCATCATCGCGATGGGTGCAATTATTTCTGTCATTATCACAACCATCGTTGTATACACAGCCTTTAAAGAAGTAGATCCCAATTATTTAAAGGTGCTGCAAACCTTTGGAGCAACCAGATTTCAATGCTTTAAGGAAGCCATTATTCCCGCCTGCTTTCCAACTATCATTTCTACCTTAAAGGTCAATGTCGGACTTTCATGGGTTGGCGTCATTGTAGGGGAATTCCTCGTTTCCTCTAAAGGGCTTGGCTATATGATTATTTACGGTTTCCAGGTCTTTAATTTTACCCTTGTCTTTTTATCGCTATTGGTTATTGCTGTATTCGCCACGATTATGTATCAGCTTGTTGATTTTCTTGAAAAAAAACTTATCAAAGAATAGGGGATTGCATCAAGGCATTCTTCTATTCTTTTTCGTTTTTATATGCCTTAATGAATTTCAGGCATTCCTCTACAACTCGGTCCTTCATGATAAAGCTGTATTCCTTACCATTCCGCTTCTTAAGGAGGTCTCCTATGATCCTGACAGGTCCGTATGTCTCGTGATAGCTGCCAGTCTCTTCCATCCTTTTGACTTTCCCCCAGAAAACAGCTTTAACAAATGAACCATCTTCCTCATACACCTTATACTCAGCCAGATACATTAAATCTGAAAAAAATATTCCGGCTTCTTCATATGCTTCACGTTTAGCTGCTTCCTCCAAAGTTTCGCCCGGTTCCCTTTTGCCGCCTGGAAATTCGAGTCCTCTTTTTTTATGGTTCGTTAAAATCCACTCATCACCAAACTGACTTATGACAAGAACATGTTTTACTTCATCTGAAAAGGCGTCTTTCTTAAAAGCCATTTCCACGGTATTTCCATGATCATCCAAAAACTGAATCATACCTCTTCCCCGCTTTATGTTTTGATTTAAGTATAAATGAAAAAAGGAAAATCCTAAAGGCAGGGATTTTCCTTTCATTGTTTATGAGTTGGGTAAGATGTTCATGCTTTCAATATGCTTTTTTGCTTCATCGTCACCAAGCTTATGAATCATTCCGTAAATTTGCTGCATGGTGTTGTCATAATCATCATTCTCACGGTCATAATGATACTGAACATATGGTGTATGTGCTCGAAAAAAGTTTTTCCACTCTGTCGAATAATTTTGATCGAATAACTCACGCAGCTGAGTAATTTCTTCATCATTCGCTTGAATTTGATAGCTCCAAGTTGACGAAGTGGCACTTTGTGAAATCTCACCTGTTCCAATATCTATATAATAGGTTTTCTTTTGTTCACTCATAATTTCATCCCCTTTTAATCTTTAGTAATCCACAAAAATAAAAAATTTATTCGATTACAAAATTCGATTTATTTTTTATTAATGAATACGTTATAATAATCCTAATAAAAAATGACAGAGTTTTCTGTTAATTTAAACAATTGGAAATATGGATTTTTTTAGCTTTGAATGGGAATGGATTAAGTAAGAAGAAAATTTTTGAATGCACATAGGAGGTGCTGGAAATGAAACTTGTCGATGAATTGTATGAAATGTACCGGAACAAACTGACCGGCGATGAAGAGGACATTGATATGCTTGCCTTTGCTTTTTTAGAAGAAATGTCACACGAGGACTTGATTGCTTTAATTCATGACATGGATAAGCAGGAACTATACGATTTGATGGGGCTTTACCTCATTGAAAGCTTAAAGGGGAAGTTTGCTCAGGAACAATACGGCGGACAGCGGACTCATACTTACTATCCTCGAAATATTCATTGATTTCTACATAATGGCAAAAAGGAAGCTGATTTCATCAGTTTCCTTTTTATTTACAACTAAAAAATAAAAAACATGTTACAATAGAGGGGAAAAAGGGGGAGAAATCTTTGTCTATTGTGATGATCGTATCAATCATTATTGTTTTTGTCGTTCTTTTCTTAGCAGTCATTACAACATCAAAAGCATACACCTACAAGCATACGGTTGACCCGTTGGAAAACAATCCACATTTAAACGATGCAAATGAAAAAGATGATGAGCCAAAGAACGCATAAAAAAATTCCTATTCTTGCTGAATAGGAATTTTTTCTTTTATGCAAATATCTGCTTTAGCTCTTTCTTGTCCTGCTCGAGCCAATAGCGCATTAGGCGCTTTGCCCCTTCTAAAGTATGCAACTTTGCCTGACCGCACTGCCTATCATTTCCCGCAGGAACCTCGGTAAGTTCCAAAGCATCCTTCATGGTATCCTCAAGAAGGTCAATGACTTCCTCCACTGTCGGCTCTCCGCTGACGACTAGATAAAAACCCGTTTGGCAGCCCATTGGAGAAATATCAATTATATCAAAGTGGTCATACTTCTCTGCATGCTTGCGGATAGTGTAGGCAAGCATGTGTTCAAGACTATGAATAGCATCCGGCTTCATCGCCTCTTTATTTGGCTGGCAGAAGCGGATATCATATTTATTAACAACACCGTCAGAACCTACCTTATGGACACCACAGTGTCTGACATAAGGAGCTTTCACGGCATTATGATCTAAATCAAAGCTCTCAACTGAAGGCATCCTAATCATCTCCTCTATAAATCTATTCTCTATCATACTATAAATTCTGTGTTTTTTCTGCAACATATTAATTACCAATTTAGACGTTTTATTGGATTTGTGATATCTTGAAGGAAATTATATTAAAGGAGCAGCTCTATATGTTAAAGAAATTATTCATTGCTCTTATCCGGTTTTATCAAATAGCTATCTCGCCTTTAAAACCGCCTTCCTGCCGCTTTTATCCAACCTGTTCTCATTATGGTCTTGAGGCTGTTCAGCGTTTCGGGGCTATTAAAGGCGGATATTTGGCTATTAAAAGGATTTTGAAATGCCATCCCTTTCACCCAGGCGGAGTCGATCCTGTTCCTGAAAAATGGCAGGACCACAAAAAACATTAATCCTGATTACCGTCAACCACTAAGTCGAGCTTTCCTGTCCTTGGATCAATCACGAGTCCGTGAACAGGCACACCCCCCGGCATAAGCGGGTGCTTTTTAATCATCTCGACACTATGCTTTACACTGTCAGTTACACTATCAAAGCCATGCAGCCATTGATTAAAATCAACTCCGGAATAGGCTAGTGTATCAAGTGTTTCCTGACTGACACCCCGTTCCTTCATCTCTGCCACGACTGGTTCTGCTTTCAATCCACTCATCCCGCAATCATGATGTGCAATCACAAAAACCTCTTTTGCCTGAAGCTGATAAAGGGCAATTAAAATGCTCCGCATTATACTTCCAAACGGATGAGACACAATCGCCCCGGCATTTTTAATCAGTTTTACGTCCCCATTCCCTAAATTCAAGGCCTTTGGCAAAAGTTCCAGCAGTCTTGTGTCCATACAAGTCAGGATTACCGCTTTTTTATTCGGATATTTAGTTGTCTCATACTTTTCATACTCGCGCTCTTCCACAAATTTTTTATTGAAGTCAAGAATATCATTTAATAATGATGAACTATCCATTTATTCACTCCCCTTTAGATATCTCTTTTTTAAGGATACATAAAATTCATTCGAATATACAATTTTTTCACTTGCAGAAACGGCAAATTTTTTGTAAGATACATAAGTAAATCGGAATTGTTACGTATTAGTTTCATAATATTTAAAATTTTTTAGTTGTTAAATCGGAATAAATACGATTTAAAAAGGAGCTTTTATGAAAAAACTAATTCTTTTTCTTTCTTTTCTACTGCCGTTAAGCTTGGTTTTATCAGCATGTGGAAATAATACCGAACAAACTCCAAAAAAGAAAAATCTATTGACGATATATACGACCGTTTTTCCACTGCAATATTTTACGGAACGAATTGGCGGAAATTATGTAAAGGTGGCTACAATCTACCCGCCAGGCGCAGATGAACATACCTTTGAGCCTTCGCAAAAGGATATGATGAATTTGGCTGATTCAGACTTATTTTTCTATATCGGCCTTGGCCTTGAGGGATTTGTGGAAAAAGCCAAAGGTACCTTAAAAGATGAAAATGTTACCTTAGTACCTGCTGCGGAAGGGCTGAAACTGCCAAAAGATCACCATTCATCTGAAGAGGAAGATCATGAAGATCATGCTGTGGTTAATCCTCACGTTTGGCTTGACCCTGTTTATTCAAAGGAAATGGCAGCAGTAATTCGCGACCAATTAGCGAAAAAACTCCCACAGCGAAAGGCTTACTTTGATGAAAACTACCAGAAGCTTGCTGACGAGCTTAACGAGTTAGACGCAAATTTTGCCAATACGATTTCGCAGGCAAAGCATAAAAAAATCATTGTCACCCATGCGGCCTTCAGCTATTGGGAAACCCGCTATGGAATAGAACAGATCAGCATTTCTGGACTATCCACAACCAACGAACCAAGCCAAAAAGAATTAGAGAAAATCATTTCCATGGCTGACCATGAAGGCCTTCACTATATGCTGTTTGAACAAAATGTCAAATCCAAGCTTGGCAAGGTCGTGCAAAAAGAAATTGGCGCACGTGCGCTGCCAATTCATAACTTGGCGATTTTGACAAAGGACGACATCAAAAATAAGGAAACCTATTTTTCATTAATGAATAAAAACTTGAAAACATTGGAAACAGCATTAAATAATTAATTGAAACAATTTGGATTTCCGGCCAATGATTTACGTTTTCACCCAATTACTTACTGACATGCATATCACACAATCATCAAATGCTATACCTGTATTACCAAATACGTAAGGAGTGATACACATGGCACAGGATGTTTTATGCGAGGTCAATAACTGTACATTTTGGGCAAACGGAAACAAGTGCAGTGCAGACCAAATTTACGTTGTCAGCCACACTGGGAAAAAGGCTGATACAAGCAAAGAAACTGATTGTCAAACATTTGAAGCTAGTGATTTATAAAAAATAAAGAACCAGTCGATGGCTGGTTCTTTATTTTTCGTTTATCATTTCACGTAGGTTTCTTCTTAGAAGTTTCTTTGCTGCATTTCTCGGCAGCTGTTCTGTAAAATAGAATTGTTTCGGCACTTTATATTTGGCAAGCCGTGTTTGGCAAAATCGTTGGAGTTCCTTCTGTGGCAATGCCGCACTTTCCCTTTTCACTATAAAAGCAATCGGCACTTGTCCCCATTTAGCATCATCCACTCCAATAACCCCGGCATCTACTACATCCGGGTGTGAGAGCAAAACGGATTCAATTTCTGCAGGATAAATATTCTCACCGCCTGAAATAATTAAATCGGAGCGTCGGTCCAATACATATAAAAAACCTTCTTCATCAACGTACCCGATATCACCTGTATGGAGCCATCCTTCACGGATCTTCTCTTTGGTTGCGTCCGGCCTGTTCAAGTATCCTTCAGTTACATTTGGTCCCTTCACTACAATTTCTCCCGCATGTTGGGGCGATGCGGCCGTGTGGTCATCCAGTTCAATTCTAAGCTGGGATGGAAATAACGGTTTTCCTGCTGAACCAAGCTTGCTTAGGCTATATTCCGGAGAAAGGGTAACAATTTGCGATGAAGTTTCCGTCATTCCATAACTTTGGAACACAGGCAAATTCTTTTTAACACACGCCTCTAGCAATGGCAGCGGGGCTGGGCCGCCGCCTAACAGAAAACAGCGAAAATGTTCCGGCAGTCCGCTAACTGTCAAAGCATCAACAATACTTGTAAGCATCGTTCCCACAACTGACATAATCGTAACCTTTTTATCACTAATATCTTCAATCGTCTTCTGCACATCAAATTTTTCATGAAGGACAATCGGCATTCCATAAATGACGCTCCGCATTAAAATAGAGAATCCGCTGATATGGAACAGCGGCACTGAACAAAGCCAGCAGTCACTTTCTACAAAGCCTAAATTTAACGCCGAGCCAGTTGCGCTCCACCAGTGGTTGCCATAGGTTTGCAAGACACCCTTTGGATGACCGGTAGTTCCTGAGGTATACATGATCGTGCAGATATCTGATAGGTTGATTTCTTCTTGAATATCAGTGTATTCATTTTCTTTTTCTGCAAACAATTCACTCTTTGTAATTGTGGCAAGAGATGCAAGCTGTTGATTAATGACCATTTTGATATCAGTAAAAGAATCCTCTAGTATCAATAAAGAGGATGTCGAGTCCTCTAGTTGCCAAACAAGCTCCGATGGTGTTAAGCGATTATTTAAAATGACTGATCTGACTCCCAAAAGTTGAAGAGCAAAAAATATAATGACAGTATCTAGATGATTTTTCAACAGAACACCTACAAAATCATCCTTTCGAACTCCAAGCCCTTGAAGTTGCCCTGCTACATTAAGTGAATAACTATAAAGCTCTTTAAATGTTAAAGCTTTATCCTGAAAATAAACGGCAGTCCGATCCGGTGTTAGAAAGGCTCTTTTCATCAAAAAATTTGGCATTGTCTCGTTATTCATATTTATCATCCTTTATAAAAAACAGCCTGATGGAGACCATCAAGCTGTTGTAACGTTTTTTCATCAAGGGAAACGAGGGAATTGGCCGAAGTCTGGCTTGCGCTTTTCTTTAAAGGCATCGCGTCCTTCTTTCGCTTCGTCGGTTGTATAATACAACAGCGTTGCGTCCCCAGCAAATTGCTGAAGTCCAGCCAATCCATCGGTATCTGCATTCATGGCAGCTTTGATGAAACGAAGTGCGGTTGGGCTCTTTTCAAGCATTTCCTCGCACCATTTAATTGTTTCTTCTTCTACCTGTTCAAGCGGAACAACGGTATTGACTAAGCCCATATCAAGCGCCTCTTGAGCATTGTATTGGCGGCATAAATACCAGATTTCACGTGCCTTTTTATGACCGATAATACGGGCAAGATAACCTGAACCGTAGCCGGCATCAAAGCTGCCTACCTTTGGACCTGTTTGTCCAAAAACAGCATTGTCAGCTGCAATCGTTAAATCACAGACTACATGCAGAACATGACCTCCGCCGATTGCATAGCCTTTAACCATTGCCACAACCGGTTTTGGAATAACACGAATCAGACGCTGCAGATCAAGTACGTTTAAGCGCGGAATTTGGTCCTCACCAACATAGCCGCCATGTCCTCGGACGCTTTGGTCGCCGCCGGAACAGAATGCCTTGTCTCCTGCACCTGTTAAAACAATGACGCCAACTTCGGAATCATCACGGGCATAGGCAAAAGCATCGATTAATTCCATCACTGTTTTTGGTGTGAAAGCATTATGTACATGGGGACGGTTAATCGTGATTTTGGCTATTCCGTTATACGTTTCATAAATAATTTCATCGTATTTACGAACTGGAATCCATTCAACTGCCACTATAAATTCCTCCTTTGTTTGTATTTGACAAAAAGTCACTTACTATTGTACCAAACTTTTCGGGTTCTTCCACATGAATTGCATGACCGCATTGTGCGATCGTTACCAAAGAACTATTTTTCAGCTCCTTGTGGATTTTTTCAGCAATCCCGCAGAACTTCAAATCTTCCTCACCGGTGAGCAGCAAAACTTCACAGTCTAGCATATTTAATTGCCCCCACCAAGAGGGCTGAGAACCCGTCCCCATACCTAGCAAGCTATTGGCAAGACCAATAGGAGAATTGTTTAAACGCTGTTCCCTTACTTTTCCTTGTACTTTCTCCGGCAACCTCTTCATGGTTGAAAATAAGGGGATATTCTCCCAGTATTCAACAAACTCCTTTATTTCTTTATCCTTAATAAAATGGGCTAATTCGGCATCTTTCATACGGCGCTGTTTTCTTTCGTCCTCTGATTCAAGACCAGGCGAAGCGCTTTCCAAAATCAATTTTCGAACCCTTTCGGGATATAGACAGGCAAATGAAAGGGCAAGCCTGCCCCCCATTGAATAACCTAATAAATCAATTTGCTCAATCTGGAGTTCATCAAGAATAGAAATTAAATCTTGAGCTGCCTCCTCCATCCGGTATCGGCCCGCAGCCTCAGGAGATTCTGTTTTTCCATGCCCGATGATATCAGGAATAATCAACCGCGAGTGTTTTCCCAGTCGTTCGCAAAAAGTAGTCCACGTTGATGAATCTCCCGTAAATCCATGAAGCATAACAAGGGGGAATCCCTTCCCGCATATCTCGACATGATAGCGGATTCCGCCGGTAACTATCCTCATTTTTGCTCCCCTTTGACAAAATTTGATATTTCCTCGGAAACATCATGCCAAAATTCGCGGTGCTCGTCTCGATTTTTGTCTCTGTTTGTGGCAATTTCATAGACATTTATGCCTGCCGCATCTCTTGATTTTTCCATTTCAATTTGGAAATGATCCCAATTCTTAATTTTCGTAAATTGTCCGTTAAACATTTTGACCGCATGTTCAAATTCAATGTTTAATGGTGTACCGAAAAGAAGCTCGAAATGCTTCGGATGTTCCGATTGCGAAAGGAAGGAGAAAATCCCGCCGCCATTATTATTTATAAGGATAATGTTTATATTAATTTGATGCTTCATAGCTGCCCAAAGTCCATTTAAATCATGGAAAAAGGTTAAGTCTCCAAGGACCAAATATAACGGCTTAGAGTACATCGCCGCACCCAAGGCTGTGGATACGGTCCCGTCTATGCCGTTCGCACCCCTGTTAGCCATAATCTTAATTGACTTGCCATTTGTTAAGAAAAAGCTGTCCAAATCACGAATTGGCATACTGTTTCCAACAAATAATGCGGCACCATCCGGCAGCATCTCAGCAAGCTGATAAAATAGCTTTCCTTCACTTAATTCTGAAATATCCCTGATTGGAGACATATTTTCTTTTGTAAGGTCATTTACTTTTTTCCAAGCGTCTAAATATCCCGTCTCCTCCCGAGGTTTGGAATACGCAGAAAGTTTTTCACAAAAAATTGCTTCATTACAAAAAATCATATCGGTCGACAAGATAACAGGATCCCGCCAGCCGCCTCCGCCATCGACCACAAATTGATCTGCATTCGGATTTCCTTTGATAAAAATGGTTAACGCTTTAGACACCGGCATCGAACCAATGCGGATAATCACGTCCGGTTTAAGGTAAGATTTCGCATCTTCATTTCGTAAGAATGTGTCGTAAGTATCAATAATTTGATCATTTGCATGCTGCCCACTTCTAAGCTGTGATAGCGGGTCTGCTAAAATTGGATACTTTAATTGATTAGCGAGCTTTGTTACAGCCATTGCGAAACGTTCATCGGCAACATTTCCGCAAACAATAATCCCCTTCGCTTTGCCAGCCAACCGCCCGGCGATTTCTTGATACTCCATTTCGTTTATGTTTAGTTCACCATTATGTACCTGCACATATCCTTCCGGTCGGTCACTCACTGCAAAGAGTTCCTCATCCATTTTAGGAATAAGTGGTTCTCTAAATGGAAAGTTCAAATGAACCGGACCAGCTGGAGCGCTGGCTGCATATGAGGCAGCACGGGAGCAGACTGTCCGCGCGTAGCGGATCATCTCATCATTTTTCTCAGGCAATGCCATTTCTGCAAACCACTTGACGTGTTTACCGTACAAATGAATTTGGTCAATCGCCTGCGGTGCCCCTACCTCTCGCAACTCATGAGGCCGGTCTGCTGTCAAAACCAGCAATGGGACTCGTGAATAACGCGCTTCGACAATAGCTGGAAAGTAATTGGCAGCGGCGGTACCTGAAGTGCAAAGAATAGCAACAGTTCGATTTGTCGCCTTGGCGATTCCCAATGCAAAAAAGGCGGCAGAGCGCTCATCCACATGGATATGGACGTTTAAATCCGGATGTTCTGCCATTACCAATGCCATTGGGGTGGATCTTGACCCGGGACTGACCACCACATCGGTAATCCCGGAAAGAACCAGCTCCCCGACAAATGCCGCGATATAAGCAGTTAACGATTCTTGATGATTCATACTATTTTCCCCCAAGTGCTCGAAGCATTGGCCTAAACTTCAAGCTTGTCTCTAAATATTCACTTTCGGAATCAGAATCAGCGACAACCCCGCATCCGGCAAATAAGGATGCTTCCTTGCCTTGTAAGAGACCCGAGCGAATGGCTACTGCAAATTCCCCATTTCCTTCATAATCCAGCCAACCTACAGGTGCAGCATAAAAGCCGCGGTCAAGCTCCTCAACTTGACGGATTTTTTCAACCGCTTCTTTCTTCGGAAGTCCTCCAAGAGCAGGAGTTGGATGCAATCTTTCGACCAAATGCAATAGTGAACTGTCACCACTGCATTTTCCGATGACCGGCGTATACAAATGCTGTATGTCCCTGATTTTCATTAGCTGAGGTTTATCAGGGAGGATGATTTCTTCACATGATTCCTCTAGTGCTTCTTTTATCATTTCCACCACATATTGATGCTCAAGCAAGTTTTTCTGGTCAGAAAGCAATTTTTCTCCCAGTAATCGATCCTCCTCCGGGTTATGTCCTCGTGAGATGGAACCAGCAAGGCAGGTAGAGAAAAGTTCGGTGCCATTCTTTTTCACCAGTCTCTCTGGAGATGCTCCAAGAAAACAATCGCCATTCGATTCAAGAGCAAAGATAAAGCTTTCATGCTGTTGTTCATTTAAATGTTGCAGGACTGCCTCTGAAGCAACAATGTCATTAAAATTCAACCGAAGTTCCCTGGCAAGAACTACTTTTTTAAGCGGGCCTCTGTTTAATTCCATTACCATTGTATCAACTGTATTTTTCCACTTCTCAGGTGAAATTTCCTTTGTTTCCAGAAGGGCAGGCAGAGCTGTGTGGTGGTGTTTCTGAAGAGACTGAAAAAATTTATTCCGTTCATCGATTATATGTTTATATAACAATTCATCATCGTTCGGTGTATAGATAAAATTAGTTGTCAAAAAGACTTGTCCCTTAATAACACTCAAAAGATATTTTGGCAGATAAAATAAAGAATCATCAAATTTAGACCAAAGCACTGTCTTCTCTTTGTATGGATCAAAAGAAAATCCTCCAAATATCAGCGGGCCTATTCCAATTTCGGAAAATGGATTAGAAATAAGGCTGTCCTTTAAAAATTCCTTCCATTCTCTTTCAATAAGGCCAAAACGGTCATCTGACTGATCTATTTGAAATTGCTTAGAAATTCCCAGTCCCGCGAAAATAAATTCGTCCTTTGGATCCTTCCAAAAAAACCGTTCGCCTGAATAGTCTTCATTCCCACTAGAAAAGAATAAAAGGGGGTCGATATGATTCATTTTTTCAACTTCACTCATTAAAATGGGACGGCCAAGTTCTTTTGCGCGCTTCATCGCCAAAAGACTTCTTTCCTTCGTTTCGATTTCCTGAATGGTAATCAAGCAAATCCCTCCAAAACAGCCAAATAGGGCTGTCTCCATTCATTTTAAGCCTTTTTAAAGATACTACTCCCATTGTAAAGAAGTCAATAATGGTTGTCACTACTTCTCCTGCTTCATTTCCTTATTATATGTCAAATTTCCGAAAATCGGTTGCAAAAGGCTTCGATACACTCATTTTTCCACTAAATATGGATATTACTCGAGAAGGGATTATCTTCTAGTTTTGAAAGTAAAATTTAATTGACACTCCACTTGATATTTCCTACACTTAGGTTTGGGTAATAACCATTCTTTATAATTTCGTTTTGTACAGATAGATAATGCATTTAAAAGGGAGGAGAAAAAAATATGCAGCCAAATTTACGGGAAGGTTCTAAACCTGTTGTTGACTCAAACCGCGGCTTCCAGGTTTGGTGGCGGATGACCCGCCCCCATACTTTAACAGCAGCGTTTGTTCCTGTATTGCTAGGCACTGCACTGGCACTTCGGCACGGGAAAATTCATTTCGGTCTTTTCTTCGCCATGCTGATTGCAAGCCTGTTAATCCAAGCCGCTACAAATATGTTTAATGAATATTATGATTTTAAACGAGGACTCGATACAGAGGACTCTGTCGGGATTGGCGGAAGTATTGTCCGGGACGGTATTAAGCCAAAGACTGTGATGCAGCTGGCATTAGGACTCTATGGAATTGCTTTATTATTGGGAGTTTATATATGTGCAAACAGCAGTTGGTGGTTAGCTTTAGTGGGCTTGGTATGTATGTTGATTGGGTATTTATATACAGGCGGGCCGCTGCCAATCGCCTACACACCTTTCGGAGAATTGTTTGCCGGTTTCTTTATGGGGATGATGATTATTTTAATCTCATTCTTTATCCAAACCGGGACAGTGGACAGCACAAGTATTCTTGTATCAGTGCCAAGTTTTATTTTGGTCGGCGGAATTCTTTTGTCCAATAACATCCGCGACCTTGACGGCGACAAAGAATTTGGCCGGAAAACATTGGCCATTCTTCTAGGCAAAGAAAAGGCCATCTTCCTATTGGCCGGGATGTTTGCTTTTTCGTATGTCTGGATTTTGGGGCTGATAATTGCGGATATTGCCCCAATTTGGACGGCGCTCGTATTAATAAGCACACCGAAACCGATTAAATCAGTTAAAGGCTTTATTAAGGGTACAGTGCCAATTCAAATGGCACCAGCGATGAAAGCTACGGCCCAAACAAACACCATCTTCGGCTTCTTACTGGCTATTGGGATTTTCGCCGGTTACTTTTTTTCTTAAATAATATTTAAAAAGCTTCTGCCTAGAGCAGAAGCTTTTTAAATATTATTTTACTGGATGGATTCCCCATATATCTTTGGCGTATTCTTTTATCGTTCGGTCGCTCGAGAAGTAGCCTGCATGGGCGATGTTAGACAGGCACATTTTCTGCCATTTTAGTGAATCCGCATAGGCTTCTCCTACCCTCCGCTGGGTATCTGCATAGGAAGCGAAATCCTTTAAGACAAAATATTGATCGTTTTCTTCAAGCAGCGAGTCAAAGATTGGTTCAAATTCGTTATGGACGCCCGGGAAAAATCCGTTCACCAGCTGATTAACAGCCTGTTGAATCCGGTTATCATGATGATAGTATTCTACGGATTCATATCCGCCGTGCCGATAATAATGAAGAACCTCCTCGGCCGTTAGACCGAAGATAAAAATATTATCGTCCCCTACCCTTTCATGAATTTCTACATTTGCCCCGTCCAAAGTCCCTAACGTCAATGCCCCATTAATCATAAACTTCATATTCCCCGTACCTGATGCTTCCTTGCTGGCCGTTGAGATCTGCTCGCTTATATCTGCAGCAGGAAATATTTTCTCCGCCAATGAAACACGGTAGTTCTCCAAAAACACAACCTTCATCTTATCGCCGACTTTTGGGTCATGGTTAACTTTCTCAGCTACTGTATTGATTAATTTAATAATCTTCTTCGCGTAATAATATCCAGGAGATGCTTTTGCTCCAAAAATAAATACCCTCGGCACCATGGAAAAACTGGAATCTTCCAAAATTCGATTATATAGGTGCATGATATGCAGAACATTTAGAAGCTGTCTTTTATAAGCGTGCAGCCTCTTCACCTGGACATCAAAGATGGCATCAGGATTGACGGAAATACCATTGTGCTTATAAATCACCTCAGCCATATTTTGCTTATTCTCCTGCTTGATTGCCGCTAATTTCCCTAAAATCGAGTGATCGTCTTGATATTTAAGGAACTGCATCAGTTCATGTGCGGAGTGAGTCCACCCATCCCCGATTGTTTCGCTTAGGAGCGAAGACAATTTGGGGTTTGCTTTTAACAGCCAGCGGCGGTGGGCAATGCCGTTCGTCTTATTGTTGAATTTCTCTGGAAAAAGCTGAAAGAAGGGCCGCATCTCACGTTCCTTTAAGATTTCGGTATGTAATCTTGCCACACCGTTTACACTAAAGCTGCCAACAATCGCTAAATGGGCCATTTTGACATAGCCATCGGCTATTATGGCTAGTCCCGCAATTCGCTCCCAATCGCCTGGGGTCTCTTCCCAACGTTCCTTGCAGAATCTTTCATTTATTTCCTCAACAATCATGTAAATTCTCGGCAGGAGCGGCTGGAAGATATGAATCGGCCATTTCTCCAAGGCTTCTGATAAGGTGGTATGATTGGTATAAGAGATTGTATTAGTAGTAATCTCCCAAGCTTGTTCCCAAGAAAAGCCTTCCTCATCCATCAGAATCCTCATCAGTTCCGGAATGGCTAGAACAGGATGGGTATCATTAATATGAATACAAACATGATGATTCAGCTCTTCAAGGCTGCCATGCTGTTTTTTATAGGACCTTAAAATTGACTGGAGGCTTGCCGACACTAAAAAGTATTGCTGCTTTAGCCTTAGCGTCTTGCCTTCATCATGGGTATCGTCCGGATAAAGGAATTCGGAAATGGCTTCTGTCCTCCGCTTATATTGTAAAATATCTTTATGAACTGGAAACTGCGCGGGCTCTGAACTCCAAAGCCTTAAGGTATTTACTGTCTTTGTCTGAAAGCCGACAACAGGCATATCGTATGGAACAGCAGTAACTACTTCCGTGTTTATATGTTGAAAAACAAGCCTTCCATTTTCCTGTCGGGTTTCAACTTTTCCCCAAAATGGAATACTAACCGCCAAATCGGCCTTGCGTATTTCCCAAACATTGCCGCTTCTTAACCATTGCTCCGGCAGTTCAACCTGATAACCGTCGACTATCTTCTGTTCAAATAACCCATGTTTATAGCGGATTCCATGGCCATGTCCCGGGAGGTCAGTGGAGGCAAGTGAGTCCAAAAAGCAGGCGGCTAGTCTGCCTAAGCCGCCATTACCTAAGCCTGCATCCGGTTCCAGGTCTTCAAGGTCCGCCAATTCAATTCCTAAATCACTTAGGCCTTCCGAAACGGTTTCCTCAACGCCCAGATTAAGCAGATTCTGCCGGAGGAGCTTGCCTAGCAAATATTCAATCGATAAATAATATACCTGTTTCTCTCTAACTGCCATGTAGCGTTCATTGGTGGCAATCCAATCATTACTAACAAATTCTCTGATCATGTTGCCAAGGGTCTGGTAATGATCTCTTGGAGTGCTTTCTGAAAAGCTTTTCCCGCAGAGCATCTCAAGCCTTTTTAGAAAGTCTTCCTTAAACCGTTCTTTATTAGAAAACATGGGTTTCACTCCTTGTGGTTAGTTCAGCATACAGCTGGTTATAGCGGAAAGCTGATTGAGCCCAGCTATAATCCATTTCCATTGCCTGTTTTACAATTGATCCCCATGTTTTTTTATCATGATAGAAGTTAATTGCCCGCTGAATCGTATAAAGCATATCGTGTGCATTGAAGTTACGGAAGGAAAACCCATTTCCCTCTTTTGTGAACTCATTCCATGCCTTCACCGTATCATTTAAACCGCCCGTTTCCCGAACAATTGGGATGGCTCCGTATTTCATGGCTATCAACTGGGAAAGGCCGCATGGTTCAAACAGAGATGGCATCAAGAATAGGTCTGCCGCTGCGTATAATCTGTGCGCAAGTCCCTCATCAAAGCCGGTATGAACCTTCAATTTTTCCGGATAAATCCGGGCTGCCTGCCGTAAATATTCTTCATATTCATAATCCCCGGTTCCAAGGATAATAACTTGGATATCCTCCTGTAAAATCTCCCGAAGGACACATTTGATGAGATCGAGTCCCTTTTGTCTAGTCAGCCTCGAAATCATCACCATTAACGGTACAGCAGCGGTTTGCTTTAGGCCAAATTGCTTTTGAATCTCCTTTTTATTAACGGATTTCTTCTTAATGTCTTGGCTTGAATAGTTTTGTAAAAGAAATGGGTCATGTTCAGGGTTATAAAAGTCATCATCAATTCCGTTTAAAATTCCCAAAAGATCTTCATCTCTTGCCTTCAACAAGCCGTCAAGCTTTTCTCCGTAGTTCGCTGTTTGAATTTCATTTCGATAGGTTGGACTCACGGTTGTGATGGTGTCCGCTGCAACAAGCGCACCCTTCATGAAATTGACATTTCCGAAAAACTCTAAATGTCCAGAATGGAAGGATTGTTCATCAAGATCGAACAGGTCTCTCAAGACCTCTTTTGAAAAAACCCCTTGAAATTGCAGATTATGAATGGTAAATACCGTTTTTATCTGACCATAACCTGTCCTCTTGTAATATTCTTTTCGAAGCATGTAGGGAATCATGGCCGTATGCCAATCATGGCAATGCAGTACGTCGGGATAAAAGTTCAACTCTTCTATGACCTCTAGCACCGCCAGGTTAAAAAAGGCAAATCTTTCTCCATCATCGTAATAACCGTAAAATCCTTCTCGTTTAAAATAATATTCGTTATCAACAAAATAAAACGTAACACCTTGATGGACTAGTTCCTCAATCCCGCAATACTGCTTTCTCCAGCCGACAGAAACGGAAAATTCCTTTATCTTCTTCATTCTTTTTTTATATTCGTCCGAAATGGTTCCATATTTGGGAAGAATGACCCTTACATCCGTACCTAGACTTTTTAATTCTTTTGGCAGAGATCCGGCTACATCAGCAAGGCCTCCCGACTTTGCGAATGGTCCACACTCTGACACTGCAAATAATACTTTCACGAATTCATCAACGCTCCTTGCTTTGTACCTTTTCTGATTACAAACGGTGCCCCCGCTGTGCCTGTTAAATGTGTCCCTGATTCAACCCGGACATCTTTATCCAAAATAACCGAATCCAAGTAACAATTGTCCTCAATTTGGCATTTTTGCATGATGACACAGTTCTTAATAACTGTACCTTTTCCGATTTTTACTCCGCGCGAGACAATACTGTTTTCAACAGTGCCGTTAATTAAACAGCCGTTTGCAATCATTGAATTTTTTACGGATGATCCTTTTAAATACTTAGCAGGCGGCTCATCCTTAACCTTTGTCAAAATAGGCTGGTCATTATTAAAAAGATTTTTCCAAACGTTAGGCTTTAGCAAATTCATGCTGGTCGAGTAATAATTCTCAATTGAATCTATCTTAACGGCATATCCATCATAATCATATTGGCAAACAGTGTAATCATTATGAATATCGCTGACGACATCTTTCATACAGCTGTACCCAGTCTCAAATCTAGTTTCAATCAGCTTCATCAACAGAGAGGTTTTGATTAAATACATATCTAATGATCTTCCATCCGTATGATGGATTTCCGTAATATCGCAGTTTGCATGCATATGCCATTCTAGCATGGGTTTAAAATTCATATTTAAAATAGTGTAACAATTTGAGATAATCGCATATTCCTGAGTGCTGCGATAAAAATAATCCATATTTGCCGCGAAAAGATCAAAGGAACCTATCCCTTTAGGATTGCTGCCTACGACTGGAGAAGGAAAAAAGAAAAGTCCATCCCTTTTCCGATTTAGATCCCAATTCTTCCCTGACCCTAAGTGGTCCATCAAGGAACGGTACTGCATTTTTGGAAAAATTGCGACACTGCGAATGCCGGAATTCACCATATTTGAAAGGACAAAGTCAATAATACGATAACGGCCAGCATAAGGCAGCGCCGCCAAAGAACGATGTGTTAATAGGTCATCCAAATCCTCATGATAGGTAGTTGCATCAATAATACCTAAAAGCTTTCTTTTCACGCCAAAGTTCCCTCCAGTTTCTTATCACCTAATATCTGTAGCACCCAGTCCGACTGGGCTTTTCATTCTATTTTTAATAGGCAGAGTACAATGCTTTTAACATTTCCTCTATGACTAGGATGATTTCATCATCGAAGGATCGAATGACCGTTCCGTCCGGTATTTTCACGTCACACGGCACAATCGCTTTTTCAATAAAACAATTGCTGCCAATTGTTGCATCCGGCATGATCACGGACTCCTTAACAGTGGAATCCTTCCCTACTGTTACACCCTGGAAGAGTACTGATTTCTCAATTTCCCCTTCAATTGTACATCCTTCATTAATGAGTGATTCCATTACTATGGCATCCGGGGAAATAAATTGCGGAGGTCGATTAGGATTAACAGAATAAATTCTCCAGTCATGGTCAAATAAATCTAATTCGCAATCTTCCTCCAATAAATCCATATTTGCCTCCCAAAGGCTTCTTACAGTGCCAACGTCCTTCCAATAGCCTTTGAACGGATAGGCATATAATTTTTTATTTTCTTCAAGAAGCCTTGGAATGACATCTTTCCCAAAATCGTGACTGGAGTCCGGATTGCGTGCATCCATTTCCAGATATTCTTTCAATATATTCCAACTAAAAATATATATGCCCATCGATGCAAGATTATTTTTGGGCTCACTAGGCTTTTCCTCAAATTCCAGGATTCTTAGTTCATCGTTTGTATTCATAATCCCAAACCGGCTGGCTTCCGCCCAAGGTACCTCGATCAGGGAGATCGTTACATCTGCTCGTTTTTCAATATGGTATTCAAGCATGGATTCGTAATTCATTTTATAAATATGGTCACCAGAAAGGATTAAAACGTAGTCCGGCTGGTACTGCCTTAAGTAATTAAGGTTTTGATAAATCGCGCTTGCCGTACCGGTGTACCACTTCACCTCTGAGGATTCACTGTAAGGGGGTAAAACGGTAACCCCGCCATTTTTACTGTCAAGATCCCATGCACTGCCTATTCCAATATATGAATTTAACAAGAGCGGCTGATATTGCGTTAAGACGCCGACAGTATCAATTCCGGAATTTGCACAATTGCTTAAGGGAAAATCTATGATCCGATACTTCCCTCCGAATGGCACTGCCGGTTTTGCGAGGTCCTTTGTAAGAGCATTAAGCCTGCTCCCTTTCCCTCCTGCCAGCAGCATGGCTACGCACCTTTTCTTTTCCATTGCCTTTTCTCTCCTTCCGTTTTTTCACCTGTCTTATCATTTGAAACCCATACGGGGCAATTGTGAGCTTGATAGAATACGGTCTTCCGTGGAACGGCTCATCTGAAGCCGGAATGGTGTGCTTATTAATGTGGCCGGCACCACCAAATTCTAAGTCGTCATTATTAAGAATTTCTCGGTATTCACCAGGGTTTGGCACACCTATCTGATAGTCCTGATAGCTAATTCCCGTAAAATTGCAAATGATAATTATCGAATCCTCTTCCTTCTTCCCTTTTCGAATAAAGGAAAACATCGACTGCTCGTTGTTATTAACATCCATCCACTCAAATCCATCCCACAGATGATCAAGCTCGTAGAGGGCTTTCGTGCGTTTGTAAACTTTCGTTAAGACTTTCACATAGTCATTCAGTTTTCGGTGCAGCTCGTAGTCCAAGAGATGCCAATCTAGCTGTTCTTTATCTTTCCATTCCGCGAACTGCCCCAGTTCAAATCCCATAAATAGCAGCTTCTTCCCGGGATGGGCAAACATATAGCCCAGTAAAAGCCTTAGCTGGGCAAATTTTTCCCAATAATCACCGGGCATCTTATCCAATAATGATTTTTTCCCGTGGACAACCTCGTCATGTGAAAACGGGAGCATAAAGTTTTCTGAAAACGCATATAAAAGTGAAAAAGTGACCTTTGAATGGGCCTGTGACCTTGCAAACGGCGGCGTTTCCATGTATTCAAGCATGTCATTCATCCAACCCATATTCCATTTGTAATCAAATCCAAGACCGCCATAACGGACTGGGGTCGTTACCTTTGGAAAATCGGTGGAGTCTTCCCCTATCATTAAAAAATATGGATTATAGTCGTTTATTGCTTGATTAAGTTTTTTTAAGAAAGCAATACCGAAGGGGTTTTCGCTTTTTCTATTTGAGGCATTCGGCCAATAAATGATATTGGCAACAGCATCCATTCTGAAGCCATCGATATGGTAATTTTCCATCCAAAATAGGGCGTTTGAAATGAGGAAACTTTGCACCTCTCCTTTTCCAAGGTCAAAATTGGCAGTGCCCCAGATATGGTTTTCCCTATCATTTAAATGGGAATAGGAATAAAGATGTGTACCGTCAAAATTGTATAACCCATGTGCGTCCTTGCAGAAATGCCCGGGTACCCAGTCAAGGATGACCCCTATGCCATGCTGATGGCACTGTTCGACGAAATAGCGGAAATCATCCGGAGACCCGTACCGCGAAGTTACGGAGAAATACCCAGTCCCTTGGTACCCCCAAGAAGCGTCAAGTGGATGTTCAACCAGCGGCAGCAGTTCAATATGCGTAAAGCCATGCTCCAATACATAAGGGACAAGTTCTTCCGCCAGTTCTCGATAGGATAAAAAATCACCATTATCCTTGGTCTTCCATGAACCCGCATGAACCTCATAAATGACGGCTGGTTCCGCCAGGAAGTTCGATTGTGCTTTGCGATTCATCCATTGAGTGTCCTGCCATTTATAGTCCCCCAGCGAATAAACGACAGAGGCTGTATTTGGCCTTAATTCTGAGTAAAAAGCATAAGGATCTGCTTTTAACAGTCTTTTTTTTGATTTTGTGGTGATTTCATATTTATAATTGCAGCCATCTAAATTTTGCTTGATGACAATAATCCATACACCCTCACCATTTACTTTTTGTAATTCATATCCATCACCATTCCAGTGATTAAAATCCCCCACGAGCCTTACCTGGAGGGCATTCGGAGCCCAAACGCAAAATCGTGTATAAGTCTCTGCGGAATCCTTAAAGATATGAGCGCCAAAAAGCTGATGACTTTGAAAAAGATTTCCCTCGTGAAATAAGTGAAGCTGGTAATCAGTCGGAAAAATTGTATTCACTGCCATGGCTCTCCTCATCCTCACAAAATATGTATTTCAAAAACCAATTATAAGTGCAAATAACAAATATTCCTTGTAAAACTTTTTTATCTTTTCTGACAGTAAGCGAGGAATGGCTCCACTATTAGATGTTTTTTGACAGCCGTCACCAGAATACGACAAAAAATCCCTCGTGTTCCGACAGGAATCTATTAAGTTTTTTCTGTATTTTTTTTGTTAAAGTAGTTTGAAAAGTTATTCAATTTTTGAAAAATTAGATAACTTCATTTGCGAAGAAATGGAGATTTGCAAGCGATTTCAACATTTTATTGCATTGCAGGAATAGCAAAGAGGTTATATTAATATAATGATTTACATGTTCAAAAACAACAAAAAAGCTGATGACTATATGTCATCAGCTTTTTCGTATGACCCCTACGGGATTCGAACCCGTGTTACCGCCGTGAAAGGGCGGTGTCTTAACCGCTTGACCAAGGGGCCAAATGGCAGAGAAGAAGGGATTCGAACCCTCGCGCCGCTTACGCGACCTACTCCCTTAGCAGGGGAGCCCCTTGAGCCACTTGGGTACTTCTCTATATGGCTCCGCAGGTAGGACTCGAACCTACGACCGATCGGTTAACAGCCGATAGCTCTACCACTGAGCTACTGCGGAATAATACTATGGTGGGCCTAAATGGACTTGAACCATCGACCTCACGCTTATCAGGCGTGCGCTCTAACCAGCTGAGCTATAGGCCC
>NZ_JBLVQN010000049.1:0-47107 GCF_058323225.1 Neobacillus sp. PVCKKU3 | reverse complement strand
CTCATTTCATGCCTGATTTGGCAAGTTCGCCAAAATACTTTATGATGTTAGAAGTATTTTGTTATTGGAGGAATTGAGCATATGAATATTGCTACTGTTGGAACGGGTTCGATTGTGGATACCTTCCTTTCTGCATTAAATAATATAAAAGACGCCCAATGTGTGGCGATGTATTCCAGAAAACAGGAAACTGCCCAACCGTTAGCCGAAAAATATCAAATCCCTGCTATCTACACCGACATCGAAAAAATGTACCAGGACCCAGGCATTGACTTTATTTACCTGGCTTCCCCAAACAGCCTGCATTACGAACAGGCAACACAGGCTCTCCAGCATGGAAAACATGTCATATGTGAAAAACCATTCACCTCGACCGTCGCAGAACTCGAAAGCTTGATAGCACTCGCCAAACAAAAAAAGTTAATGCTGTTTGAGGCCATCACAACGATTCACCTGCCCAACTACCAACTTATTAAAGATAACCTGCCGAAGTTAGGGCAAATAAGAATGATTCAATGTAACTACAGCCAGTACTCAAGCAGATATGATGCCCTGCTCGCCGGAGAGATGCCGAATGTGTTTAATCCGAAATTTTCCGGAGGGGCGCTTGTGGACATCAACATTTATAACCTCCATTTCGTGATGAATCTGTTCGGGACGCCGGAAACCATCCGCTATACAGCCAACAAGCACCCAAGCGGGATTGATACTTCTGGGGTTCTCGTTCTGAAATATCCTGACTTTATCGCTGAGTGTGTAGGCAGCAAGGATACACAGGGTCTCAATTTTGTCCTTATCCAAGGTGAAAAAGGATATATCCATGTTGAAAACGGGGCGAACGGTTGCCAAAATGTCATCTTACATACCGCTGGAACAACTGTCACCTTAAATGAGCAGACCAACACGAATAAGCTATATTATGAGCTACTGGCCTTCAAAGACATCTTTAAAAATCAAAACTTTGACCGCTGCTATGAACTGCTTGATTACAGTTACTCGGTTATGCAGGAGCTAGTCGAAGCCAGAATGGATGCCGGCATCAAATTCCCAGCCGATCAGCTATAATCTAGAAAAGAGCCAGTTAAAAAAACAGCCGGCTCTTTTTTTTAATAGATAAAAGGAAATTTTTGCTATATTATGAAATAGAGAAAACCGAAATAAGTTGGTGTAACCAATGTTCAAACTCTTATTAATTGAAGATGATGCCACACTATTCAACGAGGTAAAGGAACGGCTTACCGGCTGGTCCTATGATGTGCATGGAATTACAGATTTTAGCCAAGTCATGCAGGAGTTCACCACCATCAAGCCGGATTTAGTCATCATTGACATCCAACTCCCTAAATTTGACGGATTCCATTGGTGCCGGATGATTCGCTCCCATTCGAGCGTGCCGATTTTGTTCTTATCGTCACGGGATCATCCTTCCGACATGGTCATGGCAATGCAGCTTGGTGCGGATGACTTTATCCAAAAGCCTTTCCATTTCGATGTCCTGATTGCCAAAATCCAGGCGATGCTGCGCCGGGTTTATGATTACAGCAGCGACAGCCAAATTGAACTCAAGACTTGGTGCGGAGCGACAATTGATTATCAAAAAAATACAGTCACTAATAACGCTGGTGCTATCGAGCTGACCAAAAATGAGATGTTTATTTTAAGAGTGCTTATTAATCAAAAGAATAAAATCGTTACGCGCGAAGCGTTAATTAAAAGCTTGTGGGACGACGAGCGGTTTGTCAGCGATAATACCCTAACGGTCAACGTCAACCGGCTCCGCAAAAAACTTGATGAGATTGGAATTGGCCACTTTATCGAAACAAAGGTGGGACAAGGCTACATGGCGGTCGAGGTGCAGCGGCCATGATCAAAAAGTTTTTACTGGAACGGCTAAGCTGGATTTTGTTTATTCTTGCCTTGGAGTTTCTCGTCATGTCGATTTCCTTCCTTGATTCAGCAATCCCGTTTTTACCTGTTCTATATATTGTTTTTCTATCGCTCATCATCTTTGCCATTTTTTTAGCCGTACGTTATCACCACGAGACGAAATTTTATAAAGGACTGGCAGATTGGGAAAACAGCCTTGATTTAACAGGCTTTCCAGCCGCAAAAAGCCCTTTTGAAAAAATGATTGAAAGAAGTGTCACCAACCAAACAGAGTCCCTTAAAATAGAGGCGTCTGCCAACCGGACGATGCTTGAACAGGAAAAGGATGAACTGTTATCCTGGATTCACGAGGTCAAAACGCCGCTGACAGCGATGTCGTTAATGATTGACCGGATCGAAGACACCGAGCTTCAGGCCAATTTAAAATATGAATGGCTGCGCATTCATCTTCTGCTTGACCAGCAGCTCCATCAAAAGCGGATTCCGTTTATGGAAAACGACCTGTATATTGAAAATGTAAATTTAAAGGACATTATTTTTAAAGAGATTAAAGCATTGCAATCCTGGTGCATGCAAAAAGGGATTGGCTTTGAGGTGGAATTGGCGGCTGCCGAAGTATGCAGCGATGCGAAGTGGCTGGCGTTTATCATCAGGCAGCTGTTAACCAATGCCGTTAAATACAGCGGCTCCTCAGATATCCAGATTCGCAGCAGCTATGAACGGGATGGACGGACGATTCTGGAGGTAGAGGATTTCGGACGCGGCATCGACCAGAGGGATTTGCCCCGCATCTTTGACAAGGGCTTTACCTCAACAACCCAACATCAAGACAGTGCCGCAACCGGCATGGGGCTATATCTCGCAAGACAAGCAGCCAAGCCGTTGTTGATTCAATTTGGTGTGCACTCCAAACTAGGTGAAGGAACAACGTTTACATTAATCTTCCCAAAACAAAATGAATTTGTCCGGATTACAGGCATGTGACAAAAACGTCACATGCTTTCCTTTATTTGTTCGGTGAAACGAAGGAAGCAGCCCGCCCCCCAGCCCTATAATGAAGCTATCGAAATAAGGAGTGTGTCGATTATGCCTATTTTAGAAGCTAGCAAAATTGATAAAAGCTACGGTAACAAGTGGAATAAGCAGGATGTGTTAAAGGGGATTGATTTAAGTATTGAAAAGGGGGAATTTGTCAGTATTATGGGGGCTTCAGGCTCTGGAAAAACAACGCTGCTGAATGTTCTTTCCTCGATCGACAAAGCAAGCAACGGTTCCATCAAAATTGAAGGAAACGAAATCACCCGGATGAAGGAAAAGCAGCTGGCAGAATTCCGGAAACACCATTTAGGGTTTATTTTTCAGGAATACAACCTGCTGGATACCTTGACGGTTAAGGAAAATATTCTTCTTCCCTTGTCGATCACGAAAATGCCAAAACAGGAAGCCGATCAAAAATTTGCGGCGGTGGCCGAAGAGCTGGGAATTTACGAACTCAAGGACAAATATCCAAATGAAATTTCCGGCGGGCAGAAGCAGCGGACTTCAGCAGCGCGGGCGTTTATCCATGAACCGAGCATAATTTTTGCCGACGAACCGACTGGTGCGCTCGATTCCAAATCTGCTTCGGACTTGCTAAATAAGCTTAGCGGATTAAATCAAAAGCGAAATGCCACCATTGTGATGGTCACCCATGATCCTGTTGCCGCAAGCTTCAGCAGCCGGGTCATATTCATTAAGGACGGGCAGATTTATACCCAATTGAACAAGGGCGAACAATCCCGGCAGTCGTTCTTTCAAGATATCATGAAAACACAAGCGGTATTGGGCGGTGTTCAATATGAGCATTAAACACCTCATCCTTCGCAACCTGAAAAAGAATATAAAGAATTATTATTTGTACGTGTTTGCGTTGGTCTTCAGCGTCGCCCTTTACTTCTCCTTTGTCACGCTGCAGTATGACCCGGCGATGACGGAGGCGAAGGGTACTATCAAAGGGGCTGCCGCCATTCGGACCGCTTCGATTTTGCTTGTTGCTATTGTTTCCATCTTTTTGCTGTACGCCAATAACATTTTCATTAAGCGGCGCAGCAAGGAAATCGGTTTGTTCCAATTGATTGGGATGACCAAAGGGCGGATATTCCGGATTCTCAGTGCCGAGAACTTCATTCTTTACTTTGGGTCGCTCGTGGTTGGCATCTTTCTCGGATTTTCTATTTCACGCTTGATTCTGATGATTCTATTTAAAATTACCGGTGTTGACGCAGTCGCCAGCCTCCATTTTTCAACCCAGGCGCTCGTACAGACCATCATTGTTTTTATGGTGATTTACCTGTTTATCATGTTAATGAATTTTATTTTCATCAAAAGGCAAAGTATCTTGGCATTGTTCAGGGTCATTTCCTCAACAGAAGGAAAAGCACAAAAACTATCGACGGTCGGAAACATCATCGGCATTCTCGGTTTGTTGTTGATTGCCACTGGCTATTATATCTCATCAAAGCTATTCAGTGGTGATTTCACCACCATGCCGGCACTGTTTGCGGCGATGACAGGGATTCTCGGATCGGTCATTATCGGAACGTATTTGTTTTATAAGGGTTCGGTGAGTTTCATTTTTCAACTCATCCGCAAACGGAAAAACGGTTATTTGACCATTAAAGAAGTGATGTCACTATCCTCCATCATGTTCCGGATGAAATCGAATGCCTTGTTACTATCGATTATTACTACTGTATCAGCGCTGGCCATCGGATTATTATCACTCTGCTACATCTCCTATTATTCTGTTGAAAAAACAGCCCAGAATAATGTAGCCGCCGATTTTGCTTTTGTAAACGAAGGGATTGCAGAGAAATTTACAAACGCACTGGGTGCAGAGGGAATTAACTACCGTGAAAAAAGGATTGAGGTACTTCAGGTCAGCGCAAACTTAAAAAACCTCCTGGAACGGGATTTGGAAGGAATGATGGTAGACCCTGCCGATATGCCAATGTCGGTCATCAGCGAGAGGTCTGTAAAAGATGTCGATGTAGCCCCTGGGGAAACTATATTTACCGGCTATAACGATCTTCTCCAAAAATTTATGGGTTTAAAGGAGTCTGGAACGTTTCAATTAAAGGGACAAAATGAAGTGATTCCGCTAAAATACACGGGCCTGAAAAAGGAGTTCGTCATTTCCTGGTATTACACAGCAGGCGGTTCCCCCACTGCGATTGTTGATGATGCCGTGTTTCAGCGGCTTAAGCAAGACTTGGATCCAAAGATTCAACAAGACTCTTCCCTTTTTATCGGCATTAATTTAAAAACCGAGGAGCAGCTTGAAAAAGCAAATAAGCTATTCACCGATTTGGATTTTAGCAGGGAGCATGGGAATGATTCCCGCCTTGACCTTATCAATAAGCAGAAACAGTCAATGGGGCTCGCCATGTTTATCGTGGGCTTCTTGGGATTGACTTTCCTAATCACTTCTGGCTGCATTCTTTATTTTAAACAGATGGGTGAAAGTGAGGAAGAAAAGCCGAATTATACGATTTTACGTAAGCTTGGCTTTACGCAAGGGGATCTTCTCAGAGGGATTCAGGGGAAACAACTGTTTAGCTTTGGCATTCCATTGGCAGTTGGGTTATCACATGGTTATTTTGCGGTACAATCGGGCTGGTTCCTGTTCGGTACGGAGGTTTGGACGCCGATGCTGATTGTTATGCTGTTGTATGCGGCACTATACTCCATTTTTGGTGTCCTTTCGGTTGCTTATTACAAAAAGGTTATTAATGAAGCACTTTAATAAAGAAATGGCCCTCTGCCTTTTTTGGCCGGGCCATTTTTCATAGGATTAGATTTCAACCTTTGGCACAAATATTTTTTCGTACTGATAGTCCCCATCCGCTTCATCAATCTTGATGACTGAGGCATTTTCAATCGGCTTGAAATTGATTAATTCTTCAACAGGCGTTTCCATTAGAAAAGCCAGAAGCATATGCATAAAGGCTGCATGCGTGACAATTACGAGGTTATCATAGCGTTGCTGCCGCTTAAGGCGGTCAACCACCGTATTCATAAACATGGTCGCACGCAGGTATACATCCGCAAGTGACTCCCCATTTTGAAAGCGGAAATAAAATTGCCCCGCCGCTTTATATTCCTTTTTAGCCTCCGGAGTCCGGTTGTTGAAATCATAAAGATTGCCAAGCTCCCATTCTCTTAATAGAGGATTCTCGTAAAATGGAACCTCCCCCGGAAGCAAGGAATGAATCGCCTGGGCGGTTTGTTTCGTCCGCAAATAAGGGGAACTGTATAGTACGGTCTTTCCATTCACGTTTGTCTTCATAAAATCGGCCGTAACTTGGGCTTGCTTGTGGCCAAGCTCTGTCAAACTATGCTGGGAATCGTGCGTATGCGCCATCACGTTCCTGTCAACGTTATGCTCTGATTCGCCGTGACGGATAACATAAATATTCAACTATCTCCACCTCTAATTTCTTAGTTTTTTTCTTTTTTGATCATCTTTTTTATGAGCCGAATCTGGCCCCTATGATTCAATTCATCTTCAAAAACATGAAACCATTTAAAATAGTTATTGGCCGGAAGGTTCCACCAAAATGGAGTCTGCTCAAATAACCATTCGTCCGGCAAGGTTTTGAATTTTTCAATGGTGGCAGCCCGGACTTCTGCTAATTCCTTTAAGTAATAATCAATGGAATAACCTTTGATTTCTTGTGCGGGTCTTCCCAGATCTAGTGCTGGATTAAAACGGGCAACTTCTTCATCGGTTAAATCGTCCCGATTTTCAAAGGTAACGATTTGGTACACTTTTTCAACTGCTGCAAAATGCGCCAGCAGCATACCGATGGAATTGGCATCCTCGTCATAAAGAAAATCCAGCTCCTCGACGGTAAGATCCTTCACTTCTTCAATTGTTGTGGCCCTTGCGTAGTCCATCATTGAAACTAGTTTGCTGAATTCTGGACCCAGCCCATCCTTTTGATCAATGATTAATATTGACTCCATATCCTTTATCAAATCCGCTTTCCTCCACTGTCCGAAAATTCATTCTCCCTTTTATTCGGCATCTGACATTCGATTTCCTGTTAATTTTATGCAAAATAAAGAGACACATCGTTCAGACGTGCCGCTTCCATTTTAATAAACTATCATGTTTGCTTTTCCTAAATAGAGCACAGCATTATAAGGATCTTCCTCACGTCTTTTCCTTTTTCTCTCCGCACCAAGGACTTTTAGAGAAAGATAGATGCCTGAACCTGTTAGGAACATCATCGCAATGGCAGTCAGGTCGATCAGCCACTTGACATCGGTATTTCCGATTCGGCCTTCATGAAGTCCCCTGATGATGCCCATAGCGGATGTTTGGCCTATGCCTTCACCGCGGAACCCTCTGGTGAAGTTTCCGTTTCCGTTAAACCTGCCAGCTTCTCCTTGGAATTGGCCGTTTCTGTTCTGCCCCTGCATTTGGTTACCATCTTGCCCTTGCATTTGATTTCCGAATTGCCCATTTGTTTGCCCTTGGTTGCTATCGTTCGCTTGGCCTTGCATTTGGCGATTAAACCCTCGTTGAGTCTGTCCTGCTCCGTTTGTAAAACCTTGTCTAAATTGACCAGGCTGGAAATTGCCGCGCTCCCCCATCTGGGTCTGTCCGATCAACCATGGTTCATTCATAAGCAGCCCTGTGAGCGATTCCATAAAGATTAACACAGAAGCTATTAAACCAATCCATAAATGAGCTTTTCTCACTTTTTTCATTTAAAGTTTTCTCCCTTCAATATGCTTGTACCCATTAGATACCCTCATTATGAAGAGCTTTCCTTAAGATATTCTTAAAAAAATTAAAGAACCCATATTAATTTTTTTGGGTTCTTGGAAAGACAATTTCAATCAATGTTCCTTTACCAAGCGAGCTGTTCACTTTGACTTTGCCATGGTGCTTGTCGATAATCCATTTAGCAATGGATAAGCCAAGCCCCGTTCCCTCAGCAGAAGTCCGAGCTTTATCGCTTTGGAAAAAGCGGTCAAATATCCGC
Organism: Neobacillus sp. PVCKKU3; assembly: GCF_058323225.1. Classification (NCBI taxonomy): domain Bacteria; kingdom Bacillati; phylum Bacillota; class Bacilli; order Caryophanales; family Bacillaceae; genus Neobacillus; species Neobacillus sp. PVCKKU3. The sequence goes on along the minus strand of NZ_JBLVQN010000049.1, from coordinate 39,185 downwards.
GGTATGTCCTGCTCCGGAATGCCAATCCCAGTGTCGTTTATGGTAAGCGTAATGCTTGAGTGGCTTTGCAGACAAGACAGCTTGATTTCCCCGCCTTCACTTGTATACTTCATCGCGTTGTCCAGTAATATAACAATGAGCTGGTGAATCCTTTCCTTATCCCCGCAAAAAGCAACAGGCTCAGGTGCCTGTAAATGTATTGTTTTTTCTTGATATAAAGCAATATCTTCAAATTGCAAAAGGATTTCTTTTAAAAGCTCATCGATTTGAAACTCTTGCTTCTTCATTTCCAGTTGATTGGAGTCAGACCTTGCCAGCGTCAATAAATTGGTCACCAGCTTGGAAAGTCTTCGCGATTCCTTTGAAATAGTTGAAATATCGTGAATTCTATCTTGAATGGTGGCCTTTGGATTCCGGAACAGCACATCGGTTTTCGCCTGAATGACCGCCAACGGCGTCCTCAGCTCATGAGAGGCATCCGAGACAAATTCCTGCTGTTTATCCCAGGCCTTCTTAATCGGGACAAGAGCCCGGCCAGCCAGGAAATACCCGGAAGCCAGCGCGCAAATGACACCAATACCGCAGCCGATTAAGATAATTAATAACAGCCTATCTAATAATTCTTTTTCCGAATTGACGTTACGAATGAATTGCACTGTGATTTTTCCTGCTGTAGTATTCACTTCAAAAGCGATATATCGGTAGGAAAACCCTCCTGCTACCACATCCTGTAAGGAATTTAGTTTTTTCGGCCGAATCTGCTCCTCTTTCCCCGAAAACAACTCGGTTTCACGACCTTGTTCCCCGATCAGCTGTTTACCTTCACTCTGCCACAATAAGATCATGATCCTTGGGTCCCGTTTCATGAACCTAGGGCCGGGAGAATCGTGGTCATCATCGTCAACGCCTGGCTGCTGTTGTAAGTGTTTAACAGATTCCATTAACGACCGGTTTACATCCTGATATAATCGATTATCCGTATAAAAATAAATAACGCTCCCAAGAATGCTGATTAAAACGATTAAAACCAGCGAATTTAACAAAGTCAGCCTAATATGTGTGCGCCTGAACATCCGCTGCCCCTATTCCTCGTTCAGCATATAGCCGACACCGCGAATAGTCTTAATATCGGAGTGGTAGCCGTATGGTTCCAACTTTTTCCGAAGATGATGCATAAATACCTCGACTATGGCGATGGTGGTGTCGGAATCAAACCCCCAGACACGGTCATAGATTTGTTCTTTTGTTAAAATCGCTCCCTTGTTCTGGATGAGAAATTCAAGCAGCTCGTATTGCTTGGCCGTGAGCTTAATGGGTTTGCCATCCACCACAATATCCCGTTCCCGGCCCAGTAATTCAATTCCCCGGTATCGAATGGTTTGGTTGGTCGTTAAGCTCCCGCTCCGTCTTAATAGCGCACGGATCCGCGCCTTTAATTCCGCTGCCTGAAACGGCTTCACTAAGTAATCGTCCCCGCCGCTGTCTAGTCCTTTTACACGGTCCTCCAAGGAGTCCCGTGCCGTTAGAAAAAGAACCGGAATTTTCAGGCCTTCCCTGCGAATGGTTTGGAGGACTTCAAAACCGTCAATCTCCGGAATCATCACATCCAATACTATTGCATCATGAATGTTTTGCATCGCTAAAAACAAGGCATCTTCTCCGTTGGCTGCCTGGTCCACTTCAAATTCATCGGATAATAGCTGGACAATGGATTCCAGCAAGGAGAGATTATCCTCTACCACTAATAAACGCATAAATGAACGCTCCCAAAATTTTTATTACAATCATTATATAGGAAACAAAGCGGCCGCAAAAGAAAGGCCGCTGAAATCCAAACTTTTATTCGTACCTTAAGGCTTGAATAGGGTTTAGTTTTGACGCTTTATTGGCTGGGAACACCCCGAAGATGACACCAACCACCAGCGAGAAGAGGAACGAACCAATCATCACCGAAGAGGTGAATGACACTGTTAAACTAAACAGCGATGACAGCAGCTTTCCTAATCCCACGCCGGCAAGGATCCCAATCAATCCCCCGACGCCGCTTAATACCACCGCCTCAATCAGGAATTGCAGCAGCACATCACGCCGTTTGGCGCCAATCGCCTTGCGGATCCCAATTTCCTTCGTCCGCTCGGAAACCGAAACAAGCATAATATTCATGATTCCAATCCCGCCCACAAGCAGTGAAATTCCGGCGATTCCGCCCAACATCATCGTCATCGTATTCGTTACAGAACTCATCGTATCCATCAAGTCCTTTTGATTGGTGACACTGTACGAATCGCTTTTGTTTGGATACATGCCCGCGAGTGCCAGCTTCACCTCGCTCATGACAGCATCCATTTGCTCTTCGCTTTTCCCTTGCAAATAAACTTGGTTGATGGTTGTGCTTTTCACTAGCCGCTGGCCGGTGCTGAGCGGAACGATGACCGTATTGTCGCCGCTTTGTCCCATCGAGCTTCCTTTTGATGCCAGCACTCCGACCACTTTAAAAGAAGTGCCTTCTATTTGGATGTATTGCCCGACAGGGTTTTCCGATCCAAAAAAGGTGGAAGCTGTTTCCGAGCCGATCACGGCAATTTTTTGGCGGTATTCAACATCAAGGTCGGTGATAAAACGTCCTTGCTTAACCTTTGTGTCGCGCACATCCGAATAAGCGGCATTGGTCCCCGTCACGGATACCTGCGAAGCGGTTTTATCCTTTTTTACATTGACACGGCCCGAAACAACTGGAGAAATGGCTTTGACACCATTCAATTTACTAAGTTCACTGATTTTGTCTTCCGTTAAAGCTAAATCCGTTCCAAACGTACTGATGGTTAACAGGTTTGTACCAAGCTGATTAATCCTGCTGGTAACGTTCTGGGCCGAACCCTGGGCAATCGACACAAGCACAATCACCGAGGATACCCCAATAATCATCCCCAGCATGGTGAGGGCCGATCTAAGCTTATTGCTCTGGATACTGCGGAGTGCCATTTTAATAGATTGCCATATTCCCAATCAGCTCACCCCCATTTTCCAAAAGCTGTCCGTCCTGGATGCTGACCATTCGGCCTGCTTGCTTCGCTATGGCCAAATCGTGTGTAATTAAAATGATGGTATGGCCTAATTCGTTCAGTTCCTTCATTAAATTAAGAATTTCCTTGCTTGTCTTGCTGTCAAGGGCACCAGTTGGCTCATCGGCAAGAAGGATGGAAGGATTTCCGGCCAATGCTCTGGCAATTGCAACCCGCTGCTGCTGACCGCCGGATAGCTGGGTAGGCAGGTGCCCGGCCCGCTCCTTCAAACCAACCTTGCTTAGGCTTTCCATTGCTCTTGCTTTCCGTTCCTTTGCCGGAACACCTGCATACAGCAAGGGCAGTTCCACATTTTCAATAGCCGTTAATTTGGTCAACAGGTTAAAGTTTTGAAAAATAAAGCCGATTTTTTGATTGCGGATTACCGCCAACTGGTTATCATTCATCTTGCCAATGTCCTTGCCGTCCAACAAGTATTTTCCGGACTGGGGACGGTCAAGGCAGCCAATCATGTTCATCAAGGTTGACTTTCCTGAACCGGACGGACCAATGATCGCTAGAAATTCCCCATTTTCAATTTTGATAGATACATTATTTAAGGCGTGAACTGTTTCGCCGCCAAGCTTATAGGTTTTCATTAGGTTGGTGATTTGAATGATTGGTTGACCCATTACTGACTGCTCCCTTCTGAGTCCGTAAAATTACGGAACGGAACCATTTGCCTGCTCATTATTTCCCGCTCCTTTCTCCGCCGCCGGACCGCCATTGTCCACCACCGTTGCCGCGATTAAATCCACCCATGCCGCCCATGCCTGCACCAAACCCGCCTTGCATCATACCGCGGGTATTAGTAGAAGACGAGCTATCTGTAGCTAATTGTGGCAACTGAAGGATATCACCTTCTGAAACACCTTCTGTGATTTCTACATAATCTTCATTTGCTAACCCTGTTTTTACCGTTTTTTGTTCTGATTGACCGTTAGAGTTATTTGAAGCCACGATGACATATTTCTCACCATTTGCTGTATGGACTGCATCAAGTGGAATATAGAGGGCCTCCTCTTTACTTGCAGTCAGAATACTCGCCTCTGTGCTCATGCCAACTTTCAGATTATCAATTTGATCAAAATGAATGGTGACATCAAATGTGGACACCCCATTGGATGATGTCCCTTCATTAGCCACCGCCGATACTTTTCCTGTGAAAGTTTGATCAGGCAGTGCATTTACCTTTATGTTTACCGCTTGTCCCACTTGAATCTTGGTTATATCCAGCTCATCGACCTGTACGACGGTTTGTAAGTCTTTATAGTTCGTTAAGTGGGCAACCACCTGCCCTTGTGTAACCCGATCACCTGCTGCAACGGAAAAAGAAGTGATCATACCATCTGCAAGTGCCGTGACAGGGTCGCTTCCATCTGTATAAGTGATTAATTCTTCACCTGCTTTTACTTCCTCACCGGGAGACCACAATACTTCATCGATTATTTTATTGTTTTCGTTTGACTTAATGTCAGTACTTGTCACCGGCTGGACCGCACCCGACCCGCTGATTTTCACTTCTAACTTACCTTTTTGTACGGTTGCAGTCCGGACTTGTGCCGATGCGGCTTGCGTGGCGTTTTTGGAGTTATACCACTGATAACCGACATACCCCACAATCAGCACACTAATTGCAATAAGGATCCATTTTTTCATCTTTGCTTACTCCTTTTCATATCCGGTAAAGCCCAACCGGAAACATATTTTTGGATAAGCCTATTATCAAATCCCTTCCTTAACTTTTCCTTAAATAAAAAAAGACTTGAGCCGCGCTGGGTCCAAGTCTTTCATTTTCTATTATTCTATTTTGCGTCGTCTGTAAACATCGTTTTGGATTTTTTGATAAAGATGATTGAGAATACAGCGATAACCGCCAAGTATCCTTCAATGATCCACAGATTAGTAATCTTGCCGACTTGAGCAAATATGATTGGAAAGTCTACTCCTGCATGGATGAGAACTGCCAAAATTACATATGAAAATTTCTTTTTTGTAACACCCAATAAAACTAATAAACTAAAAGCCATTTGCATAAAGACTGCTAAGAAACGTTCAAGGATGGCAAAGTAATAAAAGTCTGTTCCTTGACTTAGAATAGCATCTTTAATGGCTGCAACCTGATCGCTTGGCAGCTGAGCCATTGAGCTTTCAAACGTTCCAGCATTGAGCATAAAGGAAAAAACCAAAGCCTGACCGCAAACCACCAGCATAAGGAGAATTGCCTCAATGCCTCCCCAGCCAATTCCAAACGAAATACCGCCTTTATAGTCATGGAATTTTTTCAAAAGCCATGTAAATAATATGAATCTACCTAATTCTTCAAAAAGCCCTGCCGCCAAGGCGCCGTATGTTCCCCATGCCAAAGGATGGTCGGCGTAATTTGGGAAGCTTGTGATTACGACCACATGCAAAATCTTCTCGAGCACTTGGCTGAACACAATAAAACCAACTGCCCCTAAAATTACAGGCTTTGCAGACACCCCAGTTCTCTTTCTATAAAACAAAATCAATCCAATAAATAATACAAACGAAAAGATAATTGGAACAAACATCGCAATAATCTTTGCCGTACTTACCATTTCAATCTCCCCTTTGAACCCTCTGTTTTTATTATTATCATTCTCAATAATGATAATAATACCTTTTCTAATATCTGTCAATTGCTTATTGAAAAATTTATTTTATTGGGCCCTTCCCTATCAAGCTATGAAAAAATCAGGCAAAAGAATGAAGGTGCGGCATATGATAATAACATTCCTATTAATAGGTTTATGAGGCATGCTTTCGGATATGGGACAAAAGAATCAGCTGCCGAAGGGGGGGTTTTTCTCTTGCGAAAAACATGGCTGTTAGGGTTCGGATTTTTCAGCATTAGTATCGGCTGGTCTTTGTATAACGGCTTTGTCCCTTTCTTTCTGAACGATTATCTGGAAAGCACGGCTTTAATTGGCTTTCTCATGACGATTGATAATTATTTCGCCCTTTTTATACAGCCCTATGTAGGCAGCCTCAGTGACCGGACCCAGACACGCTTCGGAAGGCGCATGCCCTACCTGCTTATCGGCATTCCACTCGCAGCCCTCTTTATCGCGCTAATTCCTTTCCATCATAATCTTTTCACGTTAATCCTTTTCATGGTTGGTATGAACTTATCAATGGCCATTTTCCGCTCACCCACCATTGCCCTGATGCCCGACATTACACCAGAATATCAGCGTACCAAGGCGAACGGGATCATTAATTTCATGGGCGGCCTAGGGGCCATCTTGGCCTTCAGTGTGGGGGCATTTTTGTTTAATGTTCATGAATCCTTGCCATTTCTGCTGGTGGGGATGGTTTTAATCGTAACGTTATGGGTTCTGTTTAAAAATATTAAGGAAAACCGCGATTCTTTACCGGTTACCATGTCGACTGCTTCTAAGATAGATTACAAAGGCGAACTGAACTCACCCACGATTTTTTTACTGGCGGCCATTTTCTTTTGGTTTGTGGCAATCCAAGGGATGGAGGCGTTGTTTACCTTGTATGGGGTAAAAGAACTTGGCTTGTCGAGAAGTGATTCCGCCTTCTCGTTAGCATTCTTTTCATTAAGCTTTGTCCTGTCCTCTATTCCAAGCGGTTTTTTTGGCGCTAAATATGGGGAGAAAAAGGTGATTTTAATAGGAGTCATCGGGTTATTCTTTGTCTTTCTCTTCTTAAATTGGGTAGACTCCGTGTTTGTCTTGAGGTTCTTTCTCGTCGCCGGAGGAATGTTCTGGGCTTGCATCAATATCAATGCTTATCCTTATGTGGTTTCAACGGGGAGTGAACACAGAAATGGGACCCGAACCGGCTTATATTATTTGGTTTCCTCCCTTGCTGCCATCGTATCCCCGCCAGTTTTAGGTCTGCTGATTGACCACTTTGGATTTAGGATGTTATTCTTTGCAGCTGCGGTAAGTATGCTGTTTGCGTTGGCCTGCATACTAAAAGTTAAGAATCTGGAGTCGGTCTCTCATTCCGTTCATTAAGATTCCTGGTTGGATTGTCCGTAAATTTGAACATTCTGTGACAAACCATAAAAACATTATCAACCATTAGTACCAGGTGTTAATTAACTCACTGCATTATGGAAACCCTATTGCTACAATGAGAAGGTGTAAATTCCTTCAAAATTAAAAATGAAATGGGGTTTTTTCTTGAATTTCCCGCAATTGAAAATAGGTCACATGATGCCCAAATTTCCTATCATGCAAGGCGGTATGGGAGTAGGAATTTCTTTAAGTAAGCTGGCATCAGCAGTTGCAAACGCAGGGGGCATTGGAATTATCTCAGGAACAGGGATTACGGTCGAGGAAATGAGATTGCATATTAGAAAAGCGAGGGAAAGTATAGCGAGCACTGGTTATATTGGTGTTAATGTTCTATTTGCCATGAATGATTTTGCGGAAAAAATGAAAGCAGCCATTGAAGAAAAGGTTGATTTCATCATATCAGGAGCAGGAATTTCAAGGGATATGTATGCCTGGGGTAAAGAAGCTGGCATTCCAGTCATTTCGATTGTATCTACAGCAAGGCTTGCGAAGATGTCTGAACGCCTTGGGGCTTCCGCTGTTGTGGTTGAAGGCTTTGAAGCCGGCGGGCACCTTGGTACAGACAGGCCCTTATTCGATATCCTGCCAGAAGTAATAGACGCAGTGAAGATTCCCGTCATTGCTGCCGGCGGCATTTTGACAGGTGAGGACCTCGCTCGCGCCTTAAAGATGGGAGCATCAGGAGTCCAAATGGGCACTCGGTTCGTAGCCAGCGAAGAGTGTGATGCACCGTTATCATTTAAGGAAAAATATGTTCATGCCCGTCAAGAAGATACGATTTTGCTCAAAACCACAGTTGGCCTCCAGGGACGTATGATTAAAAACCATTTTACCGAACTCATTTCAGATGAGAAAAAGGTGAAAATAAAGCATTGCATTGATTGCCTGAAGAATTGTTCTTATCGTTTTTGCACACTGGATTCGTTGATTACATCCATGAATGGGGATAGTGAGAACGGCCTTGTTTTCGCTGGTGCAAGAGTCCATGAAATCAAAGAAATCCTGCCGGTCAAAACCATTATTAGCAACATTATGAGAGAATACGAAGCTTGTGTTTGAGTGCATGGGGACGGTTCTTCTGCCTCATTTTAAAAAATGAGGCAAGAGAACCGTCCCCATGTTTCACACCCGAATCACACCTAAAAAAGCATTCTTCTTATTTTCTATTTCCTCTAAAACCGTGTCATTTTCACGAAGGGTTTCGCGAATGCGTTGAACTATTGCGAGCGCTTCCTGCCCGCTGATTTGTTTGGCGACCCGCTCGAGAAGCACCTTTGTGTCGACTGAAAATCTCCTAGCAAAGCTATGGCATTTGACAATATTTTGGCGGAGGAATTCGGAAAACTCAGGTGTGAACGCTCTGCGAATGCAGCCTCTCATCCCCGCGTACCCATACGAAACCTCTGATGCAGCCCGATAAAACAAAATCATCCCATCGGCACGTCTTGACTCCGGATGCAGTCGGAGTTCTGTCACATACGACATCAGCCTTTTCACCAAAATTATCCCCCGTTCGGTTGCGTCCCACCATTCCGGCAGCCGCTGCCGTTCCCCTTCATTCATTTTAGCGCCAGGCATTCCCTTCCCTCCATTTCACAATTTTTATTAAAGACGCGGAACAGCCTGAACGGTTTGCACGCGTTTCAAGATGACATTCCATTCAGGGTCAAAAAGAGCCTTCCCATACTCAATTGCTTCGTTGATTTTATCAGCTATCTGCCGGTTTAAATGGCGGCTTTGTTCAATCAAATAATAAGTATCCGGCCCTGCCTCTTGGGCAACCAGCTCAAAATTGGGGCTCAATTGTTTTTCGCTGATTCGAAGCGTATCGAGGTCGAGGACCAGCATTTCTTTTACTAACGGAATTGCTTCGCCGCTTGTCATACGTGCGATTGTCCCCCTGACCGCATCAAAGCCGTAGCCGACATCCGCCACCGACGCATGATACGGATTCAAGCCAGGCGCATTACGAAGCGAAGGAATCACGCGAAAGCCAGTTGTAATCGAACAAACAACCTCCTTGGCTGCCATCCCCTGATTCAGGGCATCATCAATCGCATCAAGATAACCACTCCACTCAGTACTGCCACCAACCACCATATCACCCTCTCCACAAAATTCGGCTCCTTTAAAGTATTCATAAAACGCGAAGACGGTTCTTTTGTTTCATATAAGAAAGAAACAAGAGAACCGCCCCCATGCATCATATAACTTTATCTACGAATATTTGGAAAATCAGGCCGATTGTCACTACTCGTAAGATGGGTTTCACATATTTTGGTTTTAGTTTTTCGGCAATGCGGACGCCGATTTGCGCTCCGGAAAGGGAACCAAGCAGCAGCGCAATCGTCATTGGCCAAATGATTTTTCCAGTTGAGATATAGGAAATGGCAGCGCCAAAGCAGCTGGAAAAAGTCGCGATCCGCACCAAAGCCACAGCGCGAAGGTAGGCAATATTCAAATAGCCGAACAAATAAAGCATCAGCGTTCCTTGTCCCGGGCCAAACAGGCCGTCATACAATCCGATTCCAAACAAGCCTGGCACACTGACCTTGTTCATCTTTAACGGTTCCGTGCCTGCGAAATTCCCTTTCCCCTTAAAGGAAGCGATAAAAGCGAAAATAAGCAAAATAATAGCAATGATGTACATATTTTTCCCCGATATATGGGATGCGATGAAGCCGCCAGTGACCCCGCCGCCGAGGCTGACAGGAATAATCCAGATGGCTTCCTTTAGGGAAATTTCCTTTTTTCTATAAAGATGGTAAAAGCTCGAAAAGGAACTAACCGTGTTGGATACTTTGTTCGCACCAATAGCCGAGTGGATTGGCAGCCCTAATATCAGCATGGCAGGGAGGCTGATGAGTCCGCCCCCGCCCGCAAGCGTCCCAAGCGTTGTAGCACAGATTCCAATCATGTAAAGCAAGATATATTCCATCCTTGACACCCCCTTGTCACTTCACTACCAGTATATTCCTGTCCCCTCGATAAATAAATTTCGCAGTTTTTATGAAAAAGGATAAGAATTACTTATTGGAATAGGCAGCCGGGAACCCCGCGGGATTCGGCTGCATATAGTGTTTTAGTCCAATGCCCATGTTATGGAGGTACTATCATGAGAAATTATCCGATGTATCCTTACTATAGCAAGGAAACAAAATGCGAGGAGCAGCCACTTTCCTTTCCGCCGCAGCATCAGGACCAGCTGCCGGGACTTGAATACTTAATGAATCCGAAGCCGATCTCGGAAAATCGAGATTACAAAGGGAGCGGTAAATTAGCGGGCAAACCTTGCATGTTAATGGCGGGGACTTCATTTCTTCATAAGAAAATGGCCGAGGTCATTAACAACGTATGAAGTTTTGCGCTTTGAACCGTTGCTGGAACTCTATGAAGCTCTCATAACTACCGAAGCCCCACCTCTTCTTTTGGCTCGAGCGTTATGAACCCTCTCATAACTACCGATGCCTCCCTTTTCCTTCTCGTCCGGGTGTTATGAAGCTCTCATAACTACCGATGCTCCCTTTTTCCTTCTCCCCCGGGCGTTATGAACCCTCTCATAACTACCGATGCTTCCTTTTTCCTTCTCGGCCGGTAGTTATGAAGCCCTCATAACTACCGATGCTCCCTTTTTCCTTCTCCCCCGGGCGTTATGAAGCTCTCATAACTACCGATGCTTCCTTTTTCCTTCTCGCCCGGGCGTTATGAACCCTCTCATAACTACCGATGCTTCCTTTTTCCTTCTCGCCCGGGCGTTATGAAGCCCTCATAACTACCATACCTTCATATTTTCAGTCGGCTTAGTAGAAATAAAAAAAGGGTGTCCGCCCCACACGGACAATTGTCCATGCGTGGGGCCTGACACCCAACTAAAACCTATTCTCTGCACCTTACCCAGCCGCCAAAATCTGCCGCAACTGTTTCCTAGCCCGGTAAAGCCGGGTTTTGACAGTGGCGGATTTGAGGTTGAGGCGGCTAGCGATTTCGGTTTCTTTTAGTCCGTACTGCATTTTGAGTATCAGCACCTCCTGGAATTCCTTGGAGAGGTTCTCTATTGAGCCGCCAATCTCCTCTTGGAAAAGCCGGATGACGGCCGCCTCCTCTGTACTAGAACCGCTACCCGCTCCCGCTCCGACACCGTGCAATGGTTCCAGTTCGGCGTAGTCCATCGGCGTCCATTGTCGTCTTTTCTCTGACCTAAGGAAGTCAATCGCGGTTCTCGCGGTAATGGCCGAGAGCCATGCTCCTAACTTGCCATTGTCCTCTACCGTGTCCAATTTCCGGTACGCCTTTAAAAAGGATTCTTGGACGATATCCTCTGCCAAAAACTCGTCTCTAGTATACTGATAAGCAATATAATATAGCCGTTTTGCGTGTTTAGAATATACCTCATTAAAATTAACTGCGTTCATTTCTCGCTCCCGCTTATTTAAAATGATTTTTAATAAACTCAGGCACATGCTCCTCATCAAAATAAGTGACTTCATTAAAATGACCATCATTAAAATACACAATAGCCGCATATTCACTACGAGGATTTGTCCCGGCCTTCTCAAGTACTTGTTCAATTTGGCCTTTATCGGTAATTTTCAAGGTGTTCCCACTGTGTTCTATCGCTGATTCGATATCTGTCGAAAATTTCCCGCTGTCCTCAATGGAAGAGAAATCACCCTTTGCCACCAGGACATGTGAAATATCCTCTGCGGTTACCTTTGCCTGATCGAGCACTTCCTTTTCCTTCAACCAACTCTCAAATTTCCGATAAGTCGGCTTAAATTCAAACATAACAGACTGTTCATTCCCCAAATTGATTTCAATGGTTGATCCAAGTCCCGAATAATAAATACTATCATTATAGGATTCTGCCAGCACATCTTCCCTTAATAGCGACAACGCCTGCCTTACATCCTCCGGCTTTGAAAGGGTCACAAACTTGTTCACCGGCCCATTGGCCCTGATTTGCAGATAACTCACTTTCTTTTCATCCACCATAAAAATCTCTCTTGAAGTCATTTTATACTCCTTCGATTCGTAAATCGGCTTATATAAATCCTCGTAAAGACGCGTCATGACACGGTACTGGCGAATGACCTTTTTCCCGTTTTTCAATTCATACATGATAAAGAATTCTCTATCGGATTTATTCTTTTCCTGCTCATTGATTTTTTTATTGGCCAAGATTTGTTTATGCATCTTCAGGACGGCGGCGATATTCTCCGTTTCCTTCATTGGTTTAGGGTCAAAGACATCCCCGTAAAAGCCATCATGGCTCAGGTAAAAATTCGGATTATCCGTCAGCAGGACATTCTTAATGTCACTTTGTTCCGGGATTCTATTTTCATAAAATCCAAGCGCCTGAACCCCTACTACAAGAAACGCAATAACAGCTAGATAAACGACAAGACCCTTGATGCGAGTGAAAACCCGCCATGTCTTACGCAGCACCATCTCCGCCGCAAAGTAGCCGATAGCTGCTCCGATTCCATAACCAAACAGGGTCCAGCCAAGATTTTTAAAGGAAACATCGTTAAAATACGACCCGCCCAGAAGCATGAAGCAAAAGGCAGTCCCATATTTAAAGACGGAACGCAATTTCGGAAAGGCAATTGCTTCAGAGGCAAGCTCCAGATTTCTTTTTTTATAAAAAAACAGGGACAGCCCGTACAGGACAATTGTCAGGACAATATACAGCACAGCATCCTTCCATTGAAAAGCTCGGCTTTCAAGAACAGCCGTAAAGGTGATTGGTGATAATTTTTCCAACTGGCGGTTTAGGAAAAAATCGCCAGGGAATCCGTAGAGCAAGATTTTCAAATTATAGGACAGCAATACGGTAATCCCGATTGGGAAAAACAGAAAAACATACGCCAGTACGGCTTGAACTACCGAGATTCCCGTCATAATTCCAACAAATACGCTTGATATATACAGGAGCAGCGTAATAACGATGATTGTGCCTGACCAGTAGAGTAAATCATGGATCGTGAACAAGCTGCCGAGGTCATAGGTGAAATGCATGATGTAAACAATTCCTGTCACGATGGCTACCGGGAGAATGAGCAGCACCATTCCTGTCAGAGCATAATGGTGAAAAATTCGCTCCCTCTTTAACGGAAGACTATGCATGAGGTCCGCTGCTTGTTTGACATGCAGGAACCGAAACAAAAAGACAGCCAAAATGACAGGGGCAATCGCAATCAGGAAAACCTGAATCTCGTAGTCATATTGAAAAAGGTTGTTACGAGACTGATAGTATAAAAAATTATCAGAATCTGAATATAGAATTAATAGAATTCGAATCGGGAGCACAAACAGCAGACCAAGCAGGTAAATGACGGAAATCCAGCCTGTACTGCGTCCCATTTGCAGCATCAGTTCTTTATTAAACAACGACATTTTTGATGGCATAGCCGATATCCCCCATTTCGTAAATAAAGATTTCTTCAAGTGTTAGTGGGAGCAGGTCAAAAATGACGGGATGGGTCTCGATAATTTGTTTTGCTATTGCTGCCTCCTCACCCCTGACGATAAGCAAATGGACACTTCCCCGTTTTTCCGCATGAAGCGGCTTTAGTTTATCGAGCAGTCTATCCGGCAGGCCATTCTTATATGCAACTTGGACTTTGTGGACATTGGACTTTAGGTCATCCAGTTCTTTTTCGATTAAAAGTGACCCTTTGTGAAGGATGCCGATATGGTCGCAAATGTCCTCAATTTCCCGAAGGTTGTGGGACGAAACGAGAATCGTCATTTCCCTCTCTGCCACATCTTGAATCAGCAGATTCTTCACCTTTTTGCGAACAACCGGATCAAGGCCATCCATTGGTTCATCGAGGATGAGAATGTCCGGTTTTGCCGCCAGAGCCATGATAAAGGCAATCTGACGCTGCCAGCCTTTGGAAAAGGATTGAATTTTCTTATTTACATCCACCTCAAACGCTTGGGCTAGATTCTTGAAGCGTTCCTCATCCCAGCTTGGATAGCAGCTTCTGTAAAAGCGGGCCATTTGCTTGGTGGTGTATTGTGGGAAAACGTATGGATGGTCTGGTATGTAAAATATTTTTTCTTTGAGGTGGATATTTTCAAAAACGGGCTGCCCGTCAATCGTGACTTCCCCTTGATCCTGCCGGTAAATACCCGCGAGGAGCTTGATGATGGTGGTCTTACCTGCCCCGTTTGAACCGATTAATCCATATATCGAACCTTTTTGAATGGTTAGGTTGACGTTTTCGACCGCGACGTGTCGATCAAATTTTTTAATTACGTTTTTCATTTCAATCATTACTTTTAGCCTCCCCCGTTTGAAGCATCAAGGTCTTGGATGAGAGAAATCAGTTCCTGCGCCGGAATCCCGAGGTACAAAGCCTCTATGATTAATTTTTCCAGTTCCTTCTTCATTTCCGTGATTTTCTCCTTGTCTCTAGCTTTTTGGTTTGGATTGACAAAGCTTCCTTTCCCTTTAAGGGAATAAATAAACCCCTGCGTCTCAAGCTCTCGATAAGCCTTTTGAATCGTATTCGGGTTAATGGAAAGCTCCGTTGCAAGCTGCCGGACAGATGGAAGCTGTTCATCAGGCTTGAGCAGCTCATTCATAATCAGTTCCTTCATCTTGTCCACCAGCTGTTCATATATTGGCTTACGGCTCCTCATATCCAGCTCAAACATAACTGGGTGCCCCCAATCTGTATTAACTGTACTATCATACATAGTACACTATGATTATATTCCATCCCTTTCCAAAATGGAAGCCCTAATTTGGTATTTGCAGGAAAAAGGTGTCAGGCACCGCGCGTGGGTATTGTCCACCTGAGGCTGACAAAATGCAAAAAGCTGGATACCCCTGTTTTGGGTCATCCAGCTTTTGTACTTGTTTTATTGTTCTTTAGTTAGAAGCTGCTGTTTCTTATGATTAGTTTAGTTGGGAAGGTTATTTTTTTGGCGATGGTTCGGCCTTCGTTTCTTTCGAGGAGGGTGTCGACCGCCGTTTCTCCCATTTGCTCGGTATAGACTTTTACTGTGCTTAAGGCAGGAAAAACATATTTGGAAACGCTAATATCGTTTATTCCGATGATGTTTACCCTTTCAGGTACGGAAATCCCCGCTTCAAGCAAGGCCCTAAGTGCTCCAATGGCAATCGGGTCATTACCGGCGAAAAAGGCTGTCGGCAGGCGGTCACCGTGATCCTCAATCGCCTGCTTCATTAGAGCGCAGCCTTGGTCCACCGAAAATCCTCCGATGTACATGAATTTCTCATCCAAAAGCCCTTTTCCTGTCAAATACCGCTTAAAGGCCAGTTCCCGCGAATCCTCGATGACAGTGGCTTGGTCTTTATAAGCTTCTCTTCCCCCAATATAGCCAATTTCCTTATGCCCTTTCTCCAACAGATAATCCAAAATTTTCATAGTGGCTCTTTCCATATCAACCACAACGGAATCATATTGATCCTCATCGGGAGAATAATCGACAAACACGATGTTTTCCGTTACAGAAGCCAGCTCGCTGATCTGCCTGCTGCTAAATTTACCGATGGCAATCAGTCCGTGGATATCTTCTCCCTTCAATTCCTCAAAGCTATCCTGAAAGTATTTAATGACCTGAATCCCATGGTACCGGCAGCGATTTTCCACTCCAAGACGAATGGACATGTAATACAAATCCTCTAGCTCTTCTTTTTCTGTATACCATTGAAAAAGAGCAATCTTTCCAATTTCGGGTTTCCGAACAACCGCTTTTTTCTTATAATCCAGCTCCCCTGCCACTTCAAAAATTCTCTTTTTTGTTTCATCGCTAACTGAAAGAGTCGTATCATAATTCAGCACTCTTGATACAGTGGCTATTGATACTCCCGCTTTTTTTGCAATATCCTTAATAGTTGCCATAAATCAAACTCCTATTGTATTTGAAAAAAACCGATACTTCGTTTTTGAATAGTATACTTCCTCAGGATGTAAAATCACAGTAGGAAACCCCGGATGGTGAACAGCATCTGGAAGACCTTGCGTTTCAAGACACACACCCAAATAATTCCTTGCGCGGACACCTGATATCGAAAACGGACCTTCCAGTTGATTACTGGTATAAAGGACCACACATGGCTGGTCTGTTGTCACCCTAAGAGATCTGCCGCTTTCTTTATCACTTAACATGATTGTATTTTCTCCACTTTTTTTAAAAAGAAGCGGATGATCATAGCCGTTTCCAGCAAGCACAATTTGCGGATGGGAGGACTTCATTCCTGACAACAAGAAACGCCCCTGATTAAAATCAAATGGCGTATTCTTTGATTCCAGCATTTTCCCTGTAGGAATCAAATCTAGTCCAAGCTCTAAAAAGCGATCACTTTCCAATTGAAGGATGTGCTCAGAACAATCCCTTTTCAGATTGCCGCTTAAATTAAAATACGAATGGTTCGTTAAATTGATTAACGTCTTATGATCGGTTCGTGCTTCATAGCTGATGCTCAGCTCATTCGTATTGGATAAAAGATAGGTAACAGCAGTATCCAAATTACCTGGGTATCCCTCTTCTCCGTCCATACTTCGATAGAAACACTTCACCCCGACCACATTTTCCTGTTCGATTTTTTCTGTTTTCCAAATTACTGAACTAAACCCCTTCTGCCCGCCATGCAGGTGGTTGGGATAATCATTCGCTGCCAGCAGGTACTTTTCTCCATCCAATTGAAACTGGGCATCCTTTATTCTTCCAGCCACTATCCCAATTACTGCCCCAAAATAAGGCGACCATTCCAGGTAGTCCTCAAACCGATCAAAACCAAGGACAACATTTTCAAAATGGCCATTCCTGTCAGGAACAATAATTTTTGTAATAACGCAACCGTAGTTCAAACAAGAAACAGACATCCCAAAATCATTGGTCAATGTATACTCTATCACCAGCTCACTATCATAATTACCAAATTCCCGTTCAACTATTTTCATTGATTTACCACTCCATTTTCAAACTCAAGATATTGTTTGGATAAATCGATGAAACCCGCTTTCTCCCGCTTCATCCCGTTTAAAGACACCAGCGTCCTCTAATACTTTCAAAAACTTCTTGCCGACCTCTTCCCTAACCAAAGATTCTATGTTTGATTCGTTCGCAATTGGGGTTAATCGGTGTTTTAACTGCTCTGCCCATTCCAAATGGTAATCAGCTACTGCATTTGGCTTTCCGAGGATGTACTTTTCAACTTCGGACAGCTCATCCTTTAAACGGGCAGGCAATACAGCGAGCCCCATGGCCTCAATTAACCCAACGTTTTCCTTTTTAATATGATGAACATCTGCATGGGGGTGGAATATTCCGAGCGGATGCTCTACACTCGTCCGGTTGTTGCGAAGGACCAAGTCCAGTTCAAACAAGTTCCCTTTTTTACGGGCAATCGGTGTGATTGTATTATGAGGAGTCTCACTGGTCCAGGCGATGATACCAAGCGATTCGTCACTATAATTTTTCCACTTTGTTAAAATATGGACAGCAGCATCCGTCAGAGTGCTTATTTGCTCCGAACGAAGACGGATAACAGACATTGGCCATTTGACAACAGAGCCTTGAACATCCGGAAACCCAGCCATTTCAAAACTCCAATCATCAGTTGCTTTCGCCATCGCAAATTCATAATTGCCGCCTTGATAATGGTCATGAGAGAGAATGGAACCGCCCACTATCGGCAAATCGGCATTGGACCCTAAGAAATAATGCGGAAACTGCTCAACAAAGGTTAACAATTTTAAAAACGTCTCTTGATTAATTTTCATATCTGAATGGGTTTCAGATATGACGATGCAATGCTCGTTATAATACACATACGGTGAATATTGCAAGTACCATATTCTGTCCAACAGATTCACGCGGACCATGCGATGATTGGAACGGGCCGGATGACCAATCCTCCCGGCATAGCCTTCATTTTCTATACAAAGTAGACATTTTGGATAGGCTGTTTGTTGTATCTCGCGCTCGCGGGCAATGCTATTCGGGTCTTTTTCTGGCTTCGAAAGGTTGATCGTAATATCCAACCTTCCGTATTCCGTCTCCGCCTTATATTCGATATTTTTCCGAATCTGCTTCATCTGGATATAGTTACTGTTTTTGCTTAGATCATAAAAATACTGAGTCGCCGCTTCCGGACTCTGTCTATAATTTTCATAAAATTTCTGATTGACCGTCGATGGTCGGGCGATGAAACAGTTCATAATTTTACTAGTAAAAATCTCCTTTTCATCAAAAATATCTTCAATGATTCCTTTCTCGCAGGCGTAATCTACGATCTCCTCTAACACATCGGGAATCTCAAGATTTGTTTCTCCTTCACATTCCGTAAACTCATTTAATTGTAATAGCGACAGGATTTGGTTACGGGCATAGATTTCGTCATCCCTCTCGATTAAACGAACAGCCAGGGCTTTACCAATTAGTTGTTGAACAAGTTGATTAATCATATTGTTCACCTTCATAACCATTTGGGTGATGCTGATGCCAATTCCAAGCATCGCTGATGATTTGCTTGATTGATGTTCTTGCCGGGTTCCAGCCGAGTACTTGCCGCGCTTTTTCGGATGAGGCGATTAAGGTGCTTGGGTCACCTGATCGGCGTGCCCCAAATTGAACCGGAATATCAATACCCGTAGCCTCTTTGGCCGTTTCAATAATTTCATTTACGGAAAACCCTTGGCTGGAACCGAGGTTAAAGATATTGCTTTGTCCGTAATTTTGTAAATACTTGAGGGCTAAAATATGGGCAGCAATCAAGTCCTCGACATGGATATAATCGCGGATACAGGTTCCGTCCGATGTATCATAATCATCCCCAAAAACGGTAATCGCCGGCCGCTTTCCTAACGCCGCTTCCAATACAACCGGAATCAGGTGGGTTTCTGGATTATGGTCTTCTCCAATTTGTCCGTCACTTCTTGCTCCTGCCACATTGAAATACCTTAAGGATACATACTTCAGGTCGAATGCCTTCTCACACCATGCCATCATTTTTTCCACAGCCAGTTTGGTTTCTCCATACGTGTTAGTTGGCAGCTCCGCCGCTTCTTCTGCAATCGGCATTATTTCTTGTTCTCCATAAACGGCAGCTGTCGAAGAAAATACGATATGTTTCACGCCATATTCCTTCATCATTTCAAGAACAATTTGTGTCCCATGCACATTGTTGTCAAAATACTTCAGCGGTTCCAACATCGATTCTCCAACAAGGGAGTTGGCAGCAAAATGCATAATAGCCTCTACATTTTCCCTTTCAAAAACCGTCTTCATAAACTCCCCGCTGCGGATATCACCTTTATAAAAATGGGCTTTTGGGTGAATGGCACCTAGGTGGCCGGTTTGCAGGTTATCAATCACTGCCACTTCATAACCTTGGTCAATCAATTGGTACACAGCGTGCGAGCCAATATAGCCCGCCCCGCCTAAAACGAGAATACTCATTCCGCAACAGCCTCCATTTCGATTTCCTTTGCCCCCCCGCCAATGCCGGCAACATAGAAATCAGCCTTATAGCCAATCTTTTCAAAATATACCTCACCGACATTAGCGATAAAATTTCCAACCTCTTCATTAGCAACTATTGCAATCGCACATCCGCCAAACCCAGCACCTGTCATCCGAGCACCAAAGACCCCCGGCTGCTGCCATGCCGCTTCTACTAAACTATCAAGTTCAATTCCGGTCACCTCATAGTCCTCACGTAACGAGGCATGGGATTGGTTCATCAGCTGGCCAAAAGCTTCCAAGTTGCCGGCTTTTAATTCTTCAAGTGCCTTTAACGTTCTTATATTTTCATAGATTGCATGCTTTGCACGCTTTCGAACCACTTCATCGGTAATAAGATGTTTGTTATCTTCAAATTCTCGTTTAGACAGCTGCCCCAACGCATCAATTGGGAGTTTTTGCTGAAGCTGGCTCAGTGCCACTTCGCACTGGCCCAGGCGCTCATTGTATTTTGAGTCTGCCAACTCCCGTCGCTTGTTTGTATTCATTATGATAATTTTGTGATTTTCCAGCTTAATCGGCGCGTACTCATATTTTAAAGTCTGGCAATCTAACAGAATTCCCGTATTTTCTTTGCCCATGCCGACAGCGAATTGGTCCATAATTCCGCTGTTAACACCAATAAATTCATTTTCCACTCGCTTGCCAATCTTAATTAACTCAAGGCGGGGAATGTCTAATTCGTACAGGCCGTTTACTAAAACTCCTGTTAGGAGCTCTATGGATGCAGATGAGGAAAGACCTGCACCATTAGGAATATTTCCTTTAATTACACATTCAAACCCGGTCGGAATCATATAGTCAGCTTCCATAATAAAGTGGATTATTCCCTTTGGGTAGTTGGCCCAATGATGATCCTTTTCGTAATCCAGTTTGTTTAAGTTAAATTCAATCATCCCTTTATCCGGAAAATTTTCCGAGTATAAACGGACGAGCTGATCTTCCCGTTTCCGAACAGCCGCATAGGTTCCATACGTAATGGCACACGGAAATACATGACCGCCGTTATAGTCAGTATGTTCCCCAATTAAATTGATCCTTCCGGGGGCGAAAAATGCCCTTTCGGGTAAAGAATTAAATAATTCTTGAAATTTGTTAGATAGTACTTTGATAGTCATGTCCTTATCCTCCAGAAGCTAAGGTTTGATTCGTAACTTCATTTTACTCCCCATAGTAAAAACATTCAATATTTTAGTAAAAATTTAACTAAAATAAAAAACCTTCCATGAAGGAAGGCTCACTTAAATAAATATTCAATTTGGCAGATTACTAGCTTATTTGTCACACCAATTTACTTAATTCAACTGGCGATATTTCATTTTTTGAAAATGCTTTGAAACTTACTGTAAAGTGGAAATCTTTGTTTAACAGGCGATATTGTTCAAGCACTCCTGGTCCGCAGCTTGCGGATCCAAGTCCCTGCTGCTTATAATCTACATTAAATGTAATGAAGTCTTCTTTAACCAAATCATAGGTATGCTTTGCTCGCTCTAAACCATCTGTGGTGTACAAATGTGTACTAAAATCAAAGCTTGGCTTCCCTGCCGCTAATAAACCGGTCCCTGAAAGATTTGTCAAGGACACCCATCTTACCTCATGGCGGTTTCCATTTTCCTGTGGTACCACATAAGGAGTAAATAAACCATTAACCGTCGAAGACCAGATACCAAACCGTGCCGCTTGTTTACTATCGGCATACGATTCACCTGGCCCCCGTCCATACCAATCCACCTGGTCAAATGAACGTTTTAACTTCATTTGTAAGCCTATTTTCGGTAATGTGGCTGATGACACACCAAGTTTTTTACCGAACACATCGACAGACACCACACCATTATTCTTGATTTCATAGGTAATAACCGTACTAAGTCCCCAAGCATGAACAGGCGGTGCAAGTCTTGATTTTACAGTAATGGTGACTACATCCTTAGCCTGAGACAATTTATAGTCAAACGATTCAATGCGGTTTTGCATTTGGTGTAATCCATACTTTCGCCATTCAGGCTCTTCTTTTTTAACGCTAAATTCCTCTAGGCCAAGCCTGTCATTATCAGTCGGCGCCCGCCAAATGTTCACAGTTGGACCACTTTCTAATAGTTCCATCCCATAAACCTTCCAAGAATGAAGGACACCATATACACGGTCAAATGTAAGTGAGAAGGATTCACCAGTTACGATTAACTGATGCCCAGTTTCTTCTATTAAAAGCGGACAGAAGCATCGTGGATAAGCAATATCTTTATTACTCTTGACAGCCGAAGGCAGTTCGAATTGTGCCCAGGCAACTTCATGGCCCGCCTTTGCCCATTTTAAATCTTCTGCTTGAATAAATGAAATATTTAACCAATAATCTGTATTTTTACGTTTCACACTTGGCAGTACAAAAGGAATGGATACTTCATGTGATTCACGGGGTAAAATTTCAGGCATTTTCATTGTTCCATTATCAAGAATCTTACCGTCAGACTCTACCGTCCATGATAAACTAAGATGATTTAAATGAATAAAGTCATACAGATTATGAATACGAACTACACCGTTCTCGAGGGCAACTGCCTCCACGCGAACCGGCTCAATAACCTTTTTATATTCAAGCAGGGCCGGAGAAGGGGTTCTATCAGGCATAACAAGCCCATCAATAACAAAATTGGAATCATGAGGGGTCTCACCGAAATCGCCGCCATACGCAAAATACTCTTCACCATTTTTAGCAAATTGACGGATGCCATGATCCAGCCATTCCCAAACAAATCCACCTTGTAATCTATCATATTGATAAAAGAGATCAAAATATTCTTTTATCCCCCCGGGTCCATTCCCCATTGCGTGAGCATATTCACATAGAATATGCGGCTGTTTTAAATCTGTACGTCTACCCAGTCGTTTCATTATTTCATGAGGGGTGTACATAGTTGAAAACATATCAGCAGCTTCGTGCAGTCGTGTTGGATTATGATCTGATTCCGTCATGATAAAACGCGTTTCGCCTTCGTAATGTATGAGTCTGGTAGGATCCTTTTGTTTTGTCCACTTCGCCATTTGTATATGATTTTCCCCAAATCCAGATTCATTCCCTAAGGACCAGATAATAATCGATGGATGGTTTTTATCGCGCTCCACCATCCTCTTCATCCGATCAACATAGGCTTCCTTCCACTCCGGATCTTGGCTTAACTGATGAATATTGCCAATTCTATCAAAACCATGAGTTTCCAAATCTGTCTCATCTATGACATAAAGCCCATATTCGTCACATAAATCGTAAAAACGCGGATCATTTGGATAATGGGCTGTCCGAACAGCATTAATATTATGCTGCTTCATCAACTTAATATCTTTTTCAATCCAATCTATTGGAACAGCCCGGCCTAAGTCTGGATGATGATCATGACGGTTCACACCTTTAAATAGAATCGGCACACCATTCACTTGAATCAAGCCATCCCTCAACTCCACCTGCCTAAAACCGATTTTTGCCGGAATAACTTCGATGGCCTCACCATTTTCACCCTTTAAGGTTATCAGCAAATGGTATAAATACGGTGTTTCGGCCGTCCATTTGTTAGGGGAAGAAATCGGAATGGTGATATTTAAGCTTGATTCACCTATCCCATTCAGTACAACTTCCTGCGTTTTCTCAGTTACTATTCGATATTCACTGTCAAGAAGTTGTACCATAAACTCATGACGATTTATCCCGTCTCTATAGGAATGAATCCATGACTCAATCCGTAATTCAGCATCTGTATAGTCTTCATCAAGAATTGTCTTTACAAAGAAATCATGCGTATACACTTTGGGCTTTGCTACCAAATAGACATCGCGGAAAATACCGCTTAGCCACCACATATCTTGGTCCTCAAGGTAGCTTCCATCCGACCATTGGTAAACCTGTACCGCAATCGTATTTTTTCCCTCTTTAACAAACGGCGTCACATCAAATTCTGAAGGAAGGCGGCTCCCCTTGCTGTAACCAACCTCTTGGCCATTGATCCAAAGATGGAATGCACTATCCACTCCCTCAAAACGCAAGAACAGACGCCCCTCCAGCATTTCTTTTGATAAATAGAAATCTCTTCGATAGGAGCCTGTTGGATTTTCTGTTGGAACATATGGCGGGTCTACAGGAAATGGATACTGTACATTGGTATAATGCGGTCTGCCGTATCCTTGCATCTGCCAGTTAGAAGGCACCTGCAAATCTGCCCAAGCACTTACATCATATTCATTTTTATAAAATTGATTCGGGGCTAGTTCAGGTGTTTCAGCATAATGAAATTTCCACATTCCATTCAACAATAAAAATCCGTAAGCGCGGCCGCGCTCATAGCTGATTGCATCCTCCATATTCTTATAGGACATAAAATAAGAGCGATCTTTTATTCGATTTCTATGAAGTACAGAAAGTAATTCATAATCTTTTGTTTGTCTCATTCTGAACCTCCTGCATCTTCTTATTTAAGTGCTGCTTATTTCACCGCACTTCCTAACATACCTTGGATAAAGTGCTTTTGAAGGACTAAGAAGAAAATAATAATTGGAATAGTCGCAATCATGATTCCGACATTAATTTGCCCATAGTCAATAATCGAACTTCCTCTAAGACTTGATAACGCGACTGGGAACGTATACATCTCCTTGGATGTCGTGACAACTAACGGCCATAAGAAGTTATTCCATTGCTGCAGGAATAAAAAAATGGACGTCGCCGCAAGCGCTGGTTTCATAGAAGGCAATACAATCCGGAAGAAAATTCTCAACTCACCAGCGCCATCCATTCTAGCTGCCTCCATTAATTCGGTTGGAAACGCCATAAAGTTTTGCCTCATTAAAAAGATTGCAAACGGCGTACAAACAGACGGCAGGATAAGCGCCAAATACGTATTCAGCATATTAAAATCCGACATCATCCGAAATTGCGGTATCAACAGTGCCTGATGGGGAATCATCATCGATAACAAAAACGCCATAAAGATAAATTTATTTCCTTTAAAGTGAAACTTTGATAATGCATATGCCGCCATGGTCGAAACAATCAGCGCCAAAATCACATAGGAAATCGACACAAAAAGGGAGTTAAAAAGCACCCGCCAAATCCCGATTGATGCATTTAGATTATTTAAATTCGTTAAAAATTGATCTCCCACTACCATCGTCGGTGGATTGGAAAATATTTTACTTGTGTGATTGGTGGATCCAACAAGCATCCAATAAAAGGGGAAGATTGACATCACAATACCAATGAGCAATAGGAGAGGAAGAATCACTTTTTTAATCCGAGTGGAAGCTGTCTTTTCCTGCATTATTTTCCATCCCCTGTCGTTTTCATTTGAATAATTGAAAGAATAGCTACTAAAATCACCACTACATAGGCTATTGCAGATGCATAGCTAAAGTCATAGTACTTAAATCCATTAGAATAAATCATTAACCCAAGTGTCATCGTAGCATCCCCTGGACCACCTTTTGTCAGGTTAAACGGTTCATCGAATAACTGTAAGGTGGAAATAGTTGAGATCACAGACGTAAACACGATAATCGGTTTTAATTGTGGAATTGTAATTGAAAAGAACTGTCTGATTTTCCCAGCCCCATCAATAGATGCCGCCTCATAGGTTTCTTCCGGGATGTTTTGCATTGCCGCAAGATAAATGACCATATTATAGCCTGTCCATCTCCATGTCATTGCAAGAATAATTGAAACCCTCGCCCAGAAAGAATCTTTTAACCACGGAATGGGATCAATCCCTGTCAATGTTAATAATTGATTGACAATTCCTTTATCCATCAAAATGATAGAGAACAAGATTGAATAGGCTACTAATGATGTAACCGCCGGCATAAAGAATGCTGTACGATAAAGTCCTTTAAACTTTAACAGTTTACTATTTAAAAATGCTGCCAATATGAGAGCTAGTATTAGCATTACTGGTACTTGGACTATGAAAATAATAAAGGTGTTAAATAACGCCCGATAAAATGTCGAATCGTGTAATAATCGGATATAGTTATCTAAACCTGCAAAAACATAGGCGCCGCCTTCTAATTTTTGAAAACTTAAAATGAAAGAGGAAATAATCGGGTATATCGTAAAAAGAATGAAAAATATGACAGCTGGGGCTAAAAATAGATACGGCGTTATTTTTGCTTTATTTATTCGATTAATCATGCTGTTCAACCCCTTAAATGGTAATAAACGCTTCCGTACATTACCTCGCTAAAGTTTATAATTGGAACTATGGTTAATGAATAGCTTCAGCACCCGCCTGAAAAAACGGGCGCTTCCGCACTTTTACTTCAATCTGTTTTCAATATTCTTCTTGGTATTTTTAATTATATCTTCTGGATTAGCCCCATTTATAACTTCCCCTAAAGCTTTGACAATTTCATCTCGAACAATCGGGTCATTTTTTGTATACGTAATGCTAGGGATTTTATCCATTTCACCAGCAAAGAAACGCCATATTTTTTGATTTCCAAAGAACTCTACTTCTTCATCAAATAGCTTTGATTCAAACACTGGGTTATACGAAGGGAAAAGTCCGCCTTTCATGGCAATTTCCTGAGCTTCGAAGCTAGTGGTAAACCATTTTAAGAATTCATACGTTTCTTTTACATTTTTACCTGTAGACGGGATGACAAATGAACTTCCTCCCTGAAGTGATGAACGTGAGCCGCCTTCTTCGAATGCAGGCAACGGCATTACTCCCCATTTACCTTTTGTATCTGGTGCTTGCTGTTCAATGGTTCCTGTCAACCATCCGCCGGCAACTACGGATGCAGTATCAGAATTGGCAATGCTAGTAACCCATGAATCCCAGCCTGTTACACCTAACAATAATCCTTTGTCGTTTAACGCTTTCATCACTTTCATGGCTTTAATCGATGCATCACTGCCAACCGTTAATTTATTGTCTTTATCAAAATATCCTTCGGCTTGTTGATTTAACAAAATCGTATAAACATTTGAATCTGCTTGGTCAAAGGCTAACATTGCTTTACCAGTTGCTTTCTTAACTTTTTCACCTGCTGCGAGGAAATCATCCCATGTTTTAATTTCTTCCGGATTTACCCCGGCTTTTTTGTATAAATCTGTTCGGTAAAAGACACCTGCCGGACCAGCATCAAATGGCATCCCATATATTTTTCCATCTTTTGATACTGCGTTCATTTTAAACTCTGGGAAATCCTTTTTATACTTGTCATATCCTAATTTACTTAAGTCTTCAAATGCGTTCGGAAAAGCTTCTAATTTCCCATTAAGGTCATCATCTGATTGTAGTAAGCCATCTGGCAGACCTTTGCCCCCAGCTTGCAAACCAGTTGTGGTTTTTTGAATAATGTCTTTTCCGCCAGTTTCAATCACATTTACTTTAAAATCAGGATGATCTTTCTGATAGATTTCTGCCGCCTTTTCAAGGACCGGCACATTAATATTGTTTGCCCAAATCGTGATGGCTCCGTCTTTCGAGGCTCCATTCTCCCCGCTGGAACCGGAGCCGGAACCGCATGCTGCGAGGAGCAGAGATAATGCTGCAACTGATGAAAATAACTTTAGCTTTATTTTCATAAAATAATCACCCCTGTTTTAGTGTTTTGTTTACTAAAAAATAGTAACATGGTTTAGTTAAAATGTAAACGCTATTTTTATCAATTTTTTAGTAAATTTGTATATTTCAATTGATCCCTAGGTTTAGTTTTTTACCTTCCCAGTTTGGCTATTGTTAATCTCTTCTAAAACACACAAAAAAAAACGAGCTGGTTTGCTCGTTTTTTTGGTTTATTTAGCTGGAGTACTTTTGCGGAAAATCGGTGTACCTTGTATATATACCGTTTTTGCTGTGGTTCGATTCTTAAATAGTCTCTCGGTTATAAGATCTAATCCGGTTTCACACATCGTAGGAATATCAATATGGAATGTCGTTAACGGAGGCGACACATATTTGGTGACACTGATATTATTTATACTGAAAAAGGCGACCCTTTGAGGAATCGGAATCTGCTTTTCATTAAACGCCTGCAATGCTCCGATTGCAAGTGGATCTGTCGCCACAACAAATGCCTCCGGCAGGTCATCCCCCATCTTCTCAATTACTTGCAATGCAATCTGATAGCCATTTTTTACTGTACTAGAGGGAACAATTAATATATCTTCTTCTCTTAATTTATTTCTATCCCTTTGATAGTTCCGAAAGGTGATTTCCCTTAATTGTGGAATTGGCTCTTTCGTTTCAACGTCATAGTCCATTGCGCCAATAAAACCAATCCGTTCATATCCGCATTCTTCAAAAAATTGAATCATATATTCTGTCATCAGTTTTAAATCTGGGAGCACCGAATCCAAATTCTGCGGATCCCTGCTTGTATTTAAAAACACACCATGGGGTGTAATTTCTTCCAAATACTTTATTTCTCGATCCGTTAATTTTCCGATCGCGATAAAAGCCGATGAATTTTTATCAATTTTCTCAATACCATCTTTTTGATGGTATCGTATTAATTCTATTTTCCTTTGTTCTGCCTGCTTTTCTAACTCTGTACGAATTCCCTTAAAATAAACATCCTCAAGCTCTTCCTCATTAGATATCCAATATAAAAAAGCAACATTATTCAATTGAGTTATCCCTTGTTTTTTCTTATAGCCCATCTCTTCTGCAATCGCTTTTATTTTCTCCCGTGTATCATCACTTACTGATAAATTGTTATCATTATTAAGAACTCTTGAAACGGTTGTGATTGAATATCCTGATTTTTTGGCAATATCCCTAATGGTTGCCATTCTCTTCCACCCCCTATTCTTCGCTCCATTTTTATTTTATCCAAATGAGCTAGCAAAGTAAACAAGTTTACTAAACGTTTTATTCACTTAAATTGGGAAATACCCATATTCCCTTTAAAATAAAGGAAGTTTTTTCGCTTATATTATCCAAATCTTTGGATTTTGTCTTATTTAGAGCAGTTAATCGGAATATCTTCGCTTATATCTGCTTCTTAAGCTTCTTCTTTATACATTAGTCGGAAATTCTCCGCCTATGAATTACATAACTAAACGGATATCAACAATGAATAATAACAGAGCCTAAATAAACAAGGTGTCAGGCACCCTCCGTGGACAAAATCCCATTTTGTCCATGAAGGGTGCCTGACACCTTTCCTCATTTTATTCCATTTCCTATGCTTTCTTTTCATTCAAATATGCCCATGCATATTGTGCGTAGAGTTCGGCGCCGGTTGCAAGGGCGTCTTCGTCGATGTTGAATTTGCCATGGTGGTGGGCCCATTGTGTGTCTTTTTCAGAGTTGCCGCAGCCTACAAGAGCAAAGCTGCCAGGGGCCTCCATCATGTATTCACTGAAGTCTTCACCGCCCATGGTTGGCTTTTCGAAGTAGATGGACTCCTCGCCAAACGCTTCGGAAGCGGTCTTTTGAACAAGCTTTGCACTGTACTCATCGTTGTTGACTGCTTGGGTGCCGTGAACATAGTCGACCTTTGCAGTTGCCCCGTAAATGGCAGCCACTTGTTCCGCATATTGCTTCAGCTGGGTTTCAATATGGTCTCTCACTGCCGGGTCAAAACAGCGGACCTTTCCCTCAATGTACGCATTTTCAGCAATTACGTTAAACCGCGTCCCAACGACCATTTTTCCAACCGTTAGAACGGCTGGTTGCTGCGGATCGACGGTGCGTGAGACCACGGATTGCACATTCATCACAAAGGAGGAAGCCACAACCGCTGCATCAATACAAGCTTGTGGAATTGCTCCATGACCGCCTCTGCCTTTAAAAGTGACGGTAAATAGGTCTGCGGACGCAAAGGATGGACCAGGATTGCAGGAAACCTTTCCTGTTGGCATCTGTGACCAGATATGGATGCCGAAAACATTATCGACCCCATCCATCGCCCCTTGCTTCACCATTCCTTTCGCACCTGTCGCCACTTCCTCGGCCGGCTGATAAATCAAACGGACATTTCCGGGCAGTTCTTCTTTTATATCATTCAGAGCCTTGGCTGCAATCAACAGCATCGCTGTATGAGCATCATGGCCGCAAGCATGCATTTTGCCATCTTCTTGGGACGCATACGGAAGTTCCTTATTTAATTCCTCCACTGTCAAGGCATCCATATCACCCCGCAGCCCTACGGTTTTACCAGGCTTCCCGCCTTCAATTGTAGCAATAACACCGGTCGGTTCTGTCTTCCGGTACGGAATACCAAGATTCTCAAGATACTCGCAAATAAAGGCGGTTGTCTTATATTCCTCCCAGGACAATTCCGGTTCACGGTGAAACTTTCTGCGCAACTCTACTAATTCTTCGTTATATTTTTGAATCGCTTCTTTAATTTTTCCATGAATCATAGCTATTCTGCCTCCGTTAACGTTTTTGCTGCTTCGTATAGAATCTCAACTGCATTGGCGATATCCTTACTGCTGGACCACTCTTCCGGACAATGGCTAAGCCCGTCCTTACTAGGAATAAACAGCATCGCCACGTCGGTCACATCAGAAAGGACCATTGCATCATGGCCGGCACCGCTGTTGATTGAGCAATAGGAAAGGTTCCGTTCGCTACATTTCTGTTTTAAAAGAGAGACAATCTCTTGATTCATCACTTTCGGCGGCATGTATAATTGCTGCTGTACTGCCGTCTTAATTCCATGGCCATTATAGGACTTTACCCATTCCGTTACTTTCTCGACCGCATCAAGGACGCGTTCTTCTTTTCCGGAACGGATATCGACGGTAAAAACAACCTTATCAGGAATCACATTCGCCCCGTTAGGCCAAACGTTAAGACGGCCGGTGGTGATGACTGTTCCATCCCCTTCCTCGCAAGCGAATTCCGGGAATTTAGCAATCATTTGTGCAGCAGCTACTAAGGCGTCTGCCCTTCGGTCCATTGGGGTGGTGCCCGCATGCCCTGCACGACCTTCAACCGTTACTTCCAATTGGGTTAATCCGACAATGGCTTCGACCATGCCAATCGGAATGCCCTTTTCTTCAAGGATTGGCCCCTGTTCGATATGCAGTTCCAAAAAGGCCTTCAGCGTTTTTGGATTCCTTTTTTTCGGCAAAGACGGGTCGAGGCCAATTTCCGTCATCGCTTCTACAGTGGTCTTCCCGTCTTTATCGGTAATCTTGAAAAATTCTCCCTCTGTCAATAAGCCGGTTATCCCTCTCGACCCCATCAGACCGCCGCCAAATCTAGAACCCTCTTCTTCTATCAGGGCAATCACTTCCAATGGGTATTTGGGTGTCAGGTTATTTTTCGAAAAAAGACCCGCTACCTCAAGTCCTGCCACCACACCGGCAGGACCGTCGTAGGACCCGCCATTCGGCACAGAATCAAAATGGGAACCAACTAGGACGCTGGGAGCATCCTTTAACGTGCCTTCGAGTTTACCAAAGATGTTGCCCAATCCATCTTCACGGACCTGGAGCCCGTATTCCCTCATTATTTCTTTGATATAATTCCGAGCTTGCAAGTCCTCTTTGCTATATGTCAGCCGGGTTGTCCCTTTTCCCGGTGTCGCTGTGAATTGATTCAAGACCTCAATATGTTTTTCAATTCTCTGCTGTAAATCGCTCATTGTTTTTCCCTCCTATTACTTCAAGAATCCAACGAAGATGCCTGCTAGAATGACCGATACAATTGTCACTGTAATGAAACCTCCCACTAGCATTGGCGGTAGCATATGGCTTGTCAGCATTTCTCTTTCTTCCTCGTCATCTGTTAGCGACTTGATTACCTCATTGGTAATGATATAGTCAGCCGGAAATCCGTATAAGGCAGTCAGGGAAACGGCAAACGCCATATCTTTGCTCACCTTCAAAATCTTGCCGGCGATAAATGAGAAAATATACATCCCGATGACTGCTAAGATGATGGTTCCCACCAATGGGAATAGAATTTCCATCATCATGCTTGGTGTCGCTTGTTTTAAGCCGTCAAATATAAACAGCATCAGCGCCATAATGGCTAAACCAAAACCGTTGGCTTTTTGAAGAACCTGTTTTTCCAAAAAGCCAGCACTTGAGGCGATAACCCCAAACAGCAAACATAGAACAAACGGACTGATCGAAACAACTGGCGCTGCCAACGCTGAAACTTGGTAGGCAAGGTAAGCAACTAATGCAAGTCTAAAAAACTTAAAGAAGTCGGTGTTGTATTTATCAGGTAAATTTTTAAAGAGCTTTAGCTCTGGCTTAGCAACGGCGGAAGCGGCCGCAACCTCTGTTGCAGCAGTTGCCTGTTCCTTAACTGCCGCAATTTCCCCGCTTCGGTACTGCTTCAAAAGCCTTTTTCCTTCTTTTTTCAAAACGATTGAAGTGATCGGGTAACCTGCAAACCCCTGAACAACATAGATAACGATAGCAAAAACTGATAGAGTTGCAAGGCCTGCTTCCTTTGCCCCCTCGGACATGATTAACGCAGAAACCACTCCGCCCACTAATGGCGGAATCGCCACAACGACTGTTTGAAAACCGAAGATAAGGCTGCCTACTGTCATCAATATGGCAATAATCCCAAGGATTCCAGAAAGGGCAATGACAATCGTTTTCCATTGCTTTTTCAATTCATGAAGAGATAGCAATGTACCCATATTGGTGATGAGCAAGTACATCATCATCGTCGCAACAACAGGCGGTACGCCGGAAATGGCTACGATATCTTTCGGAAAAAAGGTCCAGTAACCAATAAGGAATAACACAGCACTGACAAATATCGATGGTATCCATGCTTTCGTCCGTACGGCAACAAGGTCTCCTACTAATAAAATGAATACTACTATAACTAAGGCTAGCATTTGTGACATAAAATCACTTCACTTTCTCTAAGATGGAATATTAATATTTCGCGTTGCTAAATTATTGTTATTATTAGAATAATAATATAATTTTATTTTTCAGTCAATTTATAATTTTTCCAATCATCAGGTAACCGTTTTCAAAGTATTTATCCAACTATCTGCAAATTAATTGTTATTTTAGTAGTTTTATAAAATTATTCCAAAAATATTTATAACCAAAAAAAATACAGCAGATGCATGATCCGCTGTATTAATAGGAGATGATATATTTTTGATCATTGGTACCTTCAGTTGAAAAAACTCGTTCTATATATTTGATTCCATTATTGGACATAAGCATAACCGTCGAACTTCTTGTCCCGTAATTCCCACTTTTGATAAACATCGGTGAAAGCATTCTTTCCATCTCTAATGACACGCCCGTATTCGGCAGTCGTTCATCCGGAGCAGGGTCTGCATTATTGAGGAGAGTCATAAGCTGCTCTTCGAGGTCCTTTGAGTCTTCGGTTACGATGTTTGACAGGCCTGCCTTCCCTGTTATCACCTTCGGCCACTCGGTATTAAGAAGATGGTTACTGACCCCATAAATGCCCGGCTCAAGCTTTTGAAGCTCTTGTCCAATGTTAGAATAATAATAAAGCCCCGCGGCATCTCCGGCCAGCAAGTTGTAGCCGGGATACTGCTCCTTTGTTTCTGACAGCTTTTGCATGTAGCTTTCAATGGTCCCATTATAATTCAAGGCATCGGCCACCAATTCCCCCCGTGACCGTTTTCCCTCGGCAACCTCTTTTGGATTGCGATAGTTGGTCAATGCGGCAAACCGCCCTCCCCGGGTAACGCCCATCCAAGTTCCCATTTTCTCCAGGTCCCTTCCGGCAAGGATATCTGGCTCATCTTTCCAAAAATGGGCAGGGGCAGTCGGTCTTTTATAAAACTCATCTCGATTGGCAGCCACAATCAACTGATGCTTAGGGTGGACTTTATACGCAAAAAGAATTAAACACACGAATCATCACAGCCTTTTTGAAAAATTTCCCTTCTCCTATTTTAACGGTTTATCACCTTATCCGCCATGTTCTTGATAAAACTCAATTAAACGTTTGATTAGTTTCACAAAGCCTTATGTATCAAGTATTCCGGCGTTTCAATCAAACGTTTGGTTAGTTTTTTTCTCTCTTTCCCAAGTTTTAATCAAACGTTTAATTAGTTTTTCCATCTTATACCTAAAAATCCAATCAAATGTTTGATTAGTTTCCCCATCCCTTATGCGCCAAGCATTCCAGCATTTCAATCAAACGTTTAATTAGTTTTTCCCACAAAAAAGAGACTCCCTGAATAGACAGTCCCTTATACCAATCTTTTATTCTGCCAGCGGCAGTTTAATTACCACTACTGTTCCTTCGTTTTGTTTGCTTGAGTACGAAATACTTCCTTTATGCTGCTTGATGATCTTGTGGCAAATCATGACACCAAGTCCGGTTCCTTTTTCTTTTAAACTATAAAACGGTTCACCTAACCGCGGCAAAAGCTCTTCCGGGATCCCGTAGCCATGGTCCCTGATTTGGACAATACATTCGTCGTCATCCCCTTTACGGAGATAAATCTCGATATTACCGCCCTGGGGCATTGCCTCCATGGCGTTTTTTAAAATGTTCAGGAATACCTGCTTCAATTGGTTTTTCTCACAAATAATCGGGAATGGTGCTTCCTCGAACAAAGTGTTCATTTGAATACCGTTCATAAGAGCCTGAGGAGATAGAAATTCAATCGTATTTTCAATCAATTCCCGTAAATCTGCCTGGCTGAGTTTGACCGCCTGCGGTTTACCTAACGAAAGCATCTCGCTTGTAATCGTTTCAATCCGTTCAAGTTCACTCAGCAGCAAATCACTATATTCAAGATTATTGTTACCAGCCTTATAAAGCTGAACAAAGCCCTTAATGGTCGTAAGGGGATTCCGTATTTCGTGGGCTACCCCTGCAGCCAGCTCTCCAACAATTGAGAGCTTCTCGGATTGCAAGAGAATCTCTTCGGCCTTTTTCCGTTCTGAAATATCCCTGCTGACAATGACAAGGTGCTCGATTAAATTATTTTTTCCTCTAACAGGCATACAGCGGGATTCAAACTCAATCCAGCGGCCGTCCTTGTGAAGGAAACGGACCTCCATTGACTGTGCTTCTTCTTTTTCAAACAGCCTTTGGACGTTTTTTCTAAAAAATCCAACATCATCAGGGTGAATGAATTGGCAGAGTTCTTTCCCTTCCAATTCTGAAAGCTGATATCCAAGTACAAGTTCATGAGATGGCGAAAAATATGTAATCGAGTGATCTTTCCACATTACTTTAATCAGGTCAGACGTATTTTCTGCGATCAATCTATATTTTGACTCGCTCTCCTCAACCATCTTATACATTTCTATTAACCGGCTATTCATTCGGTATAGCTTAAGATAGGATTCGATTAGCAAAACGCCGGTTATGACACCAAGCATGACGAAAGCTACATACTCAATGTGGAAAAGCGGCTTATCTCTAAAAATATGAAATATAATGGGTACTTCTATAAAATAAATAATGGCATAAAGGACAAAGAAGATAACACTTCTTTTTACTGCGGTAAAGCGTGCTGTAAACACATGGGCTATGCAAAAACCGACTATAATGACTAACCAGCCGATGATAGGTGTGATCAACTGGCCACCAGCTAGCAGTCTTGCACCGATTGAACAGATTGCAGTAATGACGCCGCCCACTGGCCCAAAATAGGCAAAACTGATAATCACTGCGGCATAACGGATATCGTAGACATACCCGTCCCGTTGAATGGAGAGGGTAACAAGAATGGCGGCAACAATTCCTCCATATAGCCCCACAAATAACCGGTAATGTTTAAGCGGTTTAAAATCCCTAAACGAACCCGCGACAATTGGTAAAAATATCAAAAACGCAAAGATTGCGAGATTAACAATGTAATCTAATAGAACCAACCGGCCTCCCACCTAAACCTTCAAGTATATTCCTATCATAAACTAGACGTTCTTTTATTGGAATAGGTTCCTTTAATTGGAATCTAAAAAAATATCGGCGGCCGTTTATCGAAAGTTATAGCTGGGGAATAAAAATAGTAAACTTGCTTCCTTTCCCCAGTTCACTATCCACTTTTATAATCCCTTGATGGGTTTCAACAATCCATTTGGCAATCGAAAGCCCTAAACCATGCCCTCCCATTTGCCGGGTTCTAGATTTATCAGCCCGGTAGAAGCGTTCAAAAATACGTGGGATCTCTTCCTTTTTCATCCCTATTCCCGTGTCCTGGACCATCAACCGCAGTCCCTGCCCATCCTTTTCAAGGATCAGATTAACCTGCCCACCATTAGGGGTGTATTTAATGGCATTGTCCAATAGAATATATAGAAGCTGGGACAATCTATGGGAATCACCTATACATAGCAAATTTTCCTGCGCCTCCATCTTGAGCGCAATTTGTTTGGCAGCAGCAAGGGCTCCAACTGATTCAACGGCTTTCCCCGCAAGCGGTCGGAAATCAAATTGTTCTGCCCGCAGTTCAATGGTATTGGAGTCGGACCTAGCCAATGTTAGCAGGTCACTGACCAGATGATTCATCCGCTTGCCTTCCCGCCTCATGTTGGTAAGGAGTTTTCCCAGAAACGCCTCTCGCTGCGGTTCAATTGTCATTTCCATTGCATCAATCGAGGACAGCAAAACGCTTAAAGGTGTTCGCAGTTCATGGGAAGCATCGGCCGTAAACTCCTGCTGCCTTGTAAAGGCTCTGCTGATGGGCACCATGGCTTTTCTAGACATATTGGCACTAATAAACAGAGCTACTACGATAAAAATTATCCCTAATACACCAAACACAATCAACAGCCAATGAAACATTTGATAGGCAAATGTGATGTCTTTACCAATATAAAGCTGCCCGAAATACTGCCCCTTTACGTAGAGGGACTGGCTCGCTACCATTAGACGGAGATCTTCCACTCCTTGAGAAGGTCGGAATTGACCAGTTTTTCCTCTCCCGCGCATATTACCGTCCACATGGAGCTTTATATTGCGAATGTCACCTGTCTTATCGAATTCATTACTCACCACCCGCAGCAAATCTGGGTGGAGTCGGTAATCTGATTCATTCCCCATAATCAATTCATCATTAGAATTGACTACATAATAGAACGATTGACTGGCACCGGCAAAGACAATCTCTTGGTTTTGAATCCCTTGAAGGCCGTTTTTCCCATTCTGCTCTAAATAATCCTCAATATAGGATCCTTCCTGTCCCGCTAATGTTTGCAGTTCACGTTCCTGGGTTTTGAGAATGACAAGATAAAGAACAGAGAACACAATAATGATAAAAATAGCAAGAAATAGAATCAACAGCCCGCTATAAATCCGTGCCAATTGCCCTTGTGTTTTTTTAAAAACATTCTTCTCGTTTCGGCTGGTGAAAAGGCTAATAAATGAAAGGAAATTAGTGTACAAGCTTATAACCTACCCCTCTTACACTTTGCAGCAGCTCCTGTTTGCCAATTGGATCAAGCTTCTTACGGATTAATTTCACGGTCGCATCAATTGTTTTTGGCGCGACATCCGCATCATAGCCCCAAATCCGTTCAAGGATCACCTCGCGCGGCAGGACCTGTCCCTTATTTTGCACCAATAAGTCCAAGAGCTGAAATTCACGGGGGCTGAGCTGAATTTCGCCGCCTTGGGAGCGGACGGTATGACTGTTTCGGTTCAGGACCAAATCTTGAATCCGGGTTTCCTCTTCCAGTATTGGCGCATAGTTGCGACGAGAAAGAGCCCGCAGCCTGGCTAAAAGCTCATCAATTTCAAACGGCTTCACCAAATAATCATCGGCGCCTGAATCCAGGCCTTCAATCCGATCCTGAACGGAATCTTTTGCCGTTAACATCAAAATGGCACCCGGATAGCCTTGTTTCCGAAGACGACGGCAAACCTTGACTCCGTCCCCGTTCGGCATCATCCAATCTAGGATTAACACATCATAGTGGGCTGCGGTCGCATAATAAAACGCGTCTTCCCCTTCTTGAACCCATTCAACCTTGGC
This sequence comes from Neobacillus sp. PVCKKU3, assembly GCF_058323225.1. Taxonomy (NCBI): domain Bacteria; kingdom Bacillati; phylum Bacillota; class Bacilli; order Caryophanales; family Bacillaceae; genus Neobacillus; species Neobacillus sp. PVCKKU3. The sequence continues at coordinate 1,645 of NZ_JBLVQN010000049.1, read as the reverse complement.
GCTGCCCTTTTTTTCTAACATATAGACAACCAGTTCTCCTAGATTAAAATCATCTTCGGCTAATAGAATATTCATTGGTAATAAGAGCCCCTTTCGAGTTTGATAGGAAGCAAATTTCTACAGCTTGAATCTACTATCGAAACCTTAACTTTTACTTAAAATCGAGCAAGGGGTTTTTTTGCATTGCGACATAAAAAAGAAGCACCCGGACTGCCTAAAGCCGATGGTACTTCTTTCCTGCCTGTACTATACAAGCAGTTCTTTTTCCGTTTCGAGTTTTTCGATTTCTTTATTCAGTTCATCCTCGTTAACAAAGCTATTGAACTGAGTGACGGACGGGGCAAACTGGCTGCCGGCTTGTACTTCTGCTTCCATTAAGAGAATCTTGTCCTCAGCGCGGGCAATTCCTCTTGCAATCGTGTCGGTTTGGAAGGATACCGTTGCTTTTTGAATTTGTTTCATAGACAGAGCTACATTCGCACGGGATGCCAGCACAATCTTCTTTTGCTGAAGATCATGATAAAACTGTTGCAACTCCTGAATTTTCCCTTTCAGAACTTCAGTCTGGCCTTTCAGGGCTTCATATTGCTGCTCATACAGGTTTTGCTGCTTTTCTTGGGTTAGTTTTTCCTGCACGGCTAATTTCGCCATCGTTTCCTCGCCTTGCTCAATCGCAAGCTTTGCTTGGCGGGTTCTTTTTTCAACTAATGCCTTCGTATCAAGAATTAGAACCTCAAGTTTATTTTCCGCAAAAATTTGCCGGGACAGAGCCTTTTGAGCTTTAACCAATTCTTGTTCGATTTCTCTTGAATATTCGTTTAACATGGCAATTGGATCCTCAAGGCCGTCTAACAAACCATTGATATCTGCCTTCGCGATTGTTTTAATTCTTTTAAAAATACCCATTTTACTGATCCTCCCTTTTGCTAGTAAGATTTTTTTCCCATTGGTCTAAAAGACTTGCATTTTGGCTGCTTAAAGGTTCATGTGAACTAATTAAAGATGTATCTATAAACTGCTGCATCGAAGCAGCCTTAGCTCGTTTTCTTAGCCATTTCACTAAGAAGTATACGGCCGCTAATACAATCGCGATGAATAATAGTGTGCCAAGCCAGTGGAATCCGCCACCGTGATGAGGACCGTTCATGAAATGCCCATGTCCGAAACCGCCTTGCGGGTTCATTCCGGCCATGCCTCCGCGGCCGCCTGACCCTCCTTGTCCCATTCCTGGTCCATGTGGACCGCGGGCCATGGCGCTGGCACCTCCAAACAGATAATGGAGGACATTTACCACAAACACCATTGCAGCAATGATCACACCCCAGAAAACTCCTTTTTTCACTTTCGTATTCATCAATTTTTTGCCTCCTTTCGTTCTTGATGATTGAAGTTTAAAAGAGTTTGGTGAAAACTTGGTGAAAGAATGGTCATGCATAAATTCTTTTTTAAAAAAATATGACTCCCTGCCACTAAATTCCTAAGACAATTCACATATGGTTTGAAGACTAAGTTTAATAGAGCATTTTGGTTTCTAAAGGAGGTTATTGGCTACCGTAATGGTGGACCATGAACAATTTGGTTAGCCAATGGAAGCTATTGGCGACCATAATGGTGGACCATGAGCATTTTGGGTAACCAATGGAGG